>CAYVVR010000034.1:2646-13920 GCA_964454655.1 uncultured Planctomycetaceae bacterium
CCAAGAACAGCAACAGGCACGTAGCCGTGGCGATGCCGCCGGTCACGAACGCGCCGGTCGCCAAGCGGTGTCCACCCAACACGCCCGCGATGATCACTTCGCCCGATTGCGGATCGACCACGTCGTGGAAATTCAACGTGCCGTACATCGTCCACAACAGAAAGATCCCGATCGCAAAGCCGAAATCACCCACGCGGTTGACCAAGAAGGCCTTCTTCCCGGCGGCGGCCGCCTCGGGCTTTTGGAACCAGAAGCCGATCAACAGGTAACTGCAAAGCCCGACGGCTTCCCAAAACACGTACAACAACAAGAAGTTGCTCACCGAGACGAGCATCGTCATCGAGAACACGAACAGGTTGATGTACGTGAAGAAACGCCAATAACCGGGATCGCCGTGCATATACCCGATCGAGTAGACGGCCACCAACAGCGACACGAACGTGACGGTCACCAGCATGATCGCCGTCAACGGATCGAGCCTCAGCGTGATGCCGATGTCGAAGTTCGCGTGATTCAGCGAGCCGTCCGAGGCCGAAGGCCCGGCCGCGGGCACGTCGGTCCACGTCCACAATCGAACGACGTGCTGCACGCCGACCTCGTGCGACGGATGGTCGCCGCCGGCCATCCACGCGCACAAGATCAAGGCGGCGGCGAACGAGATCGCTATGGCCGTGACCGCCGGCACGTGACTTTGCGACCGCAACACGCGTTTGCCCAACAAGGCGGTCGCCAAGGCCGCAGCCAACGGCATCATCGGAACCAGAATCAGCAGGAATTCCATCGTCGTTTGCTCGCTTTTCGCTCACTCGAGCCGAATGGTCAATTTCCCGGAAGCGTCCTCAACGGCAATTGCCGCGAACGCTCACACGTCGTCCCGGAACTCGGTCGCCTCGGGCGGAAGGGCGGGCTTCTTTCCGGCCACGGCTAGGTGCGGCCACCGCCGCGGACGCGGTTCGTCGGGCGGTACGTCGTGATCGACGTACGGCGTGGTCTCCTCTTCCCGCAAATGTTGCAATGCAGCGATATCGAGCGTCCCCTTCGCCCGAAAGATCATCATGATCAAGGCCAAAGCGACGGCGGCTTCGGCCGCGGCAACGGCGATCACGAACACGACCAACAACTGCCCGCCGAGGTCTTGCCGATACCACGACCACGCCACCCCGCTGATCGCTACCCCTTGGAGCATCATCTCGGCACACAAGAACATGAGGATCATGTTCCGACGGGCGACGAAACCGATCGCTCCCAGGCCGAACAAAACGGCGCCGACGGTCAGGTAGTGATAGAGCAAGGTGATCTCAGCCATCGTCTTCCTCCCGGTCGGTTTCGCCCTGCGATACCGGCACGTCGTCGTGCGAGGCCAAGGCCGACGCTTCTTCTTCCGAAAGCGTTTCGGCCTGTCTCGAAGCGGCGATTTCGTCGTCGGTCGTCGGTCGCGAGGTAATCAACGCGGCGCCGACCAACGCCACCAGCAAGAGCACTCCGACCGCCTCGACCGCCAGCAGCTCCGGACCGTAAAGGGCGATGCCGAGTCGCTTCGTTTCGTGTTCGTCGCCGGGCTGTGCCGTGCGGATTTCTCGCGAAGGCGCGGCGTCGGCGTCACGGTCCTCTTTCCCCTCCGAAGACGCCTCGCTCGCCTGCCGCGCCGCGGCGATCGCCTCTTTTTGCTTGGCCACCGACTGCTGCGCCGCAGCCGACTTCGCCAAGGCCGCGGTCAGCACGGCTACCAAGATCATTCCCGTGAATGCCGCCAGGTGCGGCGACCAAGCGTTCCGGTCGTAGATCGCTCGTCCTTCGGGCTGCGCCAACATCAGCAAGAATAGAAACATGACCAAGATCGCCCCGGCGTATACGACGATCGTCGCCAGCGCCAAGAATTGGGCTTTCAAGCACAACAACAGCGCCGCCGTGCCCAAAAGCGTGAGGCCGAACCAGACCGCGGCGTACACGGGGTTTCGCGTGGTGATCGTTCCCACGGCGCCGACGAACGTGACGATCGTCAGCGTCCAGACGACCGCTGCCGAGAAGCATTCGCCCAGCGACCACAGCGGGGCGGTCGCCAAACCGATCGCCAAGGCGACGGGCAACCAACCGAGGCGTCTCGGCCGTGAACCGCCGCCCCAGGGCATCAGCCACCAGAGGCCGACCGCTCCCAGCCCGGCCGCAACGACAATCAACCACGGCGTACCAATCACTTTCGTTCGTCCCCCTTGCCGGTTCGATCCTCGGCCGCCTGTTCGCGAATCAACGCCTTGATTCCCCCCAATCGCAGGCGTTCTTCGGCCGACGGTTCGCTATCCTTGGTCTGATCGTAGACGGACAAGAGCTTCTCTTTGTTGAAGACCATCTCTTCGCGACTCTTGCCCGACAGGTCGTACAGGCTCGTCAGCTCGATCGCATCGCACGGACACGCCTCTTCGCACATGCCGCAGAAGATGCATCGCAGCTCGTCGATCTCGAAGCGGACGGGGTACTTTTCCCGGTCCGGCCACGGCGCCTCGCCGGCGACGATGTCGATGCAGTGCGCCGGACACGCCGTCGCACACAGGAAGCACGCGACACACTTCACGCGTCCCTTTTCGTCGCGGTTCAACCGATGGACGCCGCGATAACGGATCGGATCGACGAACTCGTGCCGCTCTTCGGGAAACTGCACCGTCTTCTTCGGCGAAATCAAGTGCCGGAAGGTGGTCGTCAATCCGTCCACCAGAAGCGGCAAGTAGGTCTTCTCCGACCACCCCATCTTCGGCGGCTCGATCCAGCGAATATTCGGATCATCCGGCTTCATGATGCGATACCCGTCTTTTCGTTCTCACCGGCGATCGTCGCCGGTAACGGAAACTTCTTCTTTTCGCGTTCGTTCGCCTTGCCGATTTTCTCGACTAGTCGACCACCGTCACTTCGTCGACCGGCTCGGGCAGCGGAATCGGTTCCTCGCGCCGCGGCCGGTTGTCGGCATACGGCGGCACCAAGGCGGCGGTGATCAGCCAACCGCCGATCAACACGGCCCAGCCGACCGAAACCGCCAATCCCGTCGGCGGAATCCCCTTGCTGCGCAACCACGGATCGGCCCATTCCCACCACGCAAACACGACCAGTAAGTTGACCAACCCCAGCGAGAGCAACCCTTTCCAGGCCAACGCCATGAGTTGATCGAAGCGGAACCGCGGCCAGCTCCAACGAATCCACATGTACGTGAGGATCAACAACAACACCTTCCCCAACAGCACGGCAACCCGCAGAAGGGCGAGAGGCCACCCGACGACTTCCTCGCTGCCGGTCAGGCCCCACAAGTGCCATCCGCCCAGGAACAAGATCACGATGAAAAACGACGCCGCGATCATGTGTAGGAATTCCGACACCAAGTACATCATCAGTTTCATGCCGGAGTACTCGGTGTGGTATCCGCCGACGAGTTCCTGTTCGGTCTCGGGCAGGTCGAAAGGCAGGCGTCCGGCCTCGGCGGTCGCCGCCACGAAAAAGACCAGAAATCCCAGCGGTTGCACGAAGATGTTCCACATGCCCGTCTCGGCCTGGGCCAGCACGATTCGATCCAACCGCAACGTCCCCGACGCCAAGACGACGCCCAGCATTCCCAACCCCAACGGGATCTCGTAAGCGATCAACTGGGCGGCGCCGCGCATGCCGCCGAAAAACGCGTATTTGTTGTTACTGGCCCAACTTCCCAACACGACGCCGTAGACGGCCAATCCGCCGACGGCAAACAGATAGATGACCGCCACATCGAGCCCCGGCGCGACCATCAGGTGGATCGGCGGAACCCCCTCCATCCCTAAATCGACCGCACCGAAGGGCACGACCGCAAATACAGCCATCGCTGCGATGAACATCACCGCCGGCGCCAGGAAGTAGAGCACCTTGTCGACGTGCTGCGGTGTGAACTCTTCCTTGAAGATGAACTTGACGCCGTCGGCGATCGGCTGTCCGAGCCCGAACAGACGGATCTTCGTCAACGGGATGCCGACGCGGTTCGGGCCGAGCCGGTCTTGCACCCACGCGGCAAACCAGCGTTCGACCAGCACCAAGTAGGCTGCCGCCGTCATCGCGCCGCCGATCAGCAGGGCAATCTTGACGATCGCTTCGATGGTCAATCCGAACATGGCGGTTATCCGTCTGCGTGTTCCTCGTTCCCACGCCCCGAATCAGGCATGTGTTCCGCTGCCGGCATCGGCCAGCATGTTCACCTTCAAATCCAATCCCGTCTCGGGGATGTCGCCGGCCGCCGCGGCGAAATAGTTGATCTCGGCGGCGATTTCACTGAGAACGGCGCGGGCGTCGTAAAGCCCTTCTCTTCCCAGCAGTTCCCAAACGACCTGGGCGGCCGGTCGATTGCCCGCCGGAGGACGTATCGCCCGCACGACCCGCTGAAGCCGATCGCCCCGGTTGACGTACGCCCCTTCGCGTTCCGGGAACGCCGCGGAAGCCAGCACGTAGTCGGCGACCGCCGAGGCGGGCGTCGGGAACAAGTCCTGAACGATCAACAATGCCGCCTTTCGCAGCGAGGCCGCCTCGGATTCGGCGAGCCACGGCTTGGGATATCCGCCCGCAACCCAAACGGCCCCGAACTTGCCCGCTGCGGCTTGTTCCAAAAACTGCGACCACGCGACGACGCCCTTTTGGAAATACGAAGCCACGGCCTCGACACCGCGTCGATTGGGGCACTTCTCGGCCGCGATCACGAAACCGCCGGGGAACGTTTCATCCTCGCCTTCGACGGGAACGGGACCGACGGCGACCGTCGCGTTCGCGTCCAGGCTCCGCATCCATCGGGCCAGCAGGTAGGCTTCTTCGACCGTCAAAAACGGCGACAAGACGACCGCCGCATTTCCGGCCGCTTTGAGCTTTTCCGGAACCTCCGACAAAAACGCCTTCCAGTCGATCGGAACCGGGCCCTCTTCACCGCGTGCAGCGACACCGCGCAGTCGACGCGGATCATGCACGTGCGGATAGCCGTATCGCCCGTCGTTACAAATCCACCATTTGTTGACGAACGGATTCTCGCGAGGTTTGATCCGCCACACGCGATCTTGGTTCTGCTCGACCCAAATCGAACAGCCCGTCGCGCAGCCGGTGCAAACGCCGGGACGACGCTTCAAGAACCACACGCGTTGCTTGTACAAGAAGTCTTTGTCGGCCAGCGCCCCCACCGGGCACAAGTCGACCACGTTGCCCGACAGTTTGTTGTTCAATGGATAGTCGGGCAGCACGTCGATTTCTTCGTTCGCCCCGCGACGCGAGATCATCAGTTCGCTCGTGCCGCTGATCTCGCGGGAAAATCGCACGCAGCGAGAACACATCACGCACCGATCGACGAACAGAAAAACGTCGCCGAGATCGCGTTTGCGACTGGTGAAGGGGCGAACATCCGCCCGGCGTTGCTCTCGACCGTGGGCAAAGTGATAATCTTGCAGGCGGCATTCTCCGGCCTTGTCGCAAATCGGGCAGTCGATCGGGTGCCGAAGCAACAGGTCTTCTTCGACCATCGCCCGCGCACGCTGCACCTTTTCGCTTTGCGTGACGATCACCAAGCCGTCTTTGGCCGGGGTGTTGCACGCGGGAAAGAGCTTCGGCAGCATGCTGATCTCGCCGGTCTCGGGATTGCGATTCCCCATCTCGATCAGGCACATCCGGCAACTGCCGACCACCGACAAGCCCGGATGCCAGCAATAGTGCGGAATCTCCACACCGGCCAGCGCCGCCGCCTCGATCGCGTTCATCTTGCGATCGGCCGGAATCTCGATTTCTTTACCGTCGACAATGACAACAGGCATCGGCAAACCGCCTTGCTGGTTCGAATCGGTCGTTGTTCCGCAACCGCCCGGCCCGGGCGAGCGGATCCGTCAACACGCTTGACTCTGTTGTTCGGTTCGAGGCTCTCCGCTTGCCGCTCAATGGTCGAGGGACACGTACGGCGCCGGTTGCAGCGCGGGCACGGGCCCTGTTTCGGCGTATCCGTCGGGATTCGTCGAGCGGATGTAGTCCTCCAGTTCGTCGCGGAACTTGCGGACGGCCGTCTTGATCGGCCACGCGGCCCCATCGGCCAAGCCGCAAATCGTCGTCCCCGGAATGATTCCGATGTTGTCGGCGATGTCCAAAAGCAGGTCGAGATCGACTAGCCGCCCCTTCCCCGACTTGATGCGAGTCACCAACTCGAGCGCCCACCGTGTTCCTTCGCGGCAGGGCGTGCACTGGCCGCAACTTTCGTGCGCGAAGAAGCGGCAACTGTTGTACAGGAATTCGATGATCGGATAGGTTTCGTCGAGTACGACGAGGCCGCCGGTTCCCAGGCCCAGACATCCGGCTTTGAGCGGACCGTTGAAGTCCATCGGAATGTCGAGCTCGTCGGCCGTCAGAAGCCCGGTGCTCAATCCGCCGGGGACGACGGCTTTGACCTTGCGCCCCCGCCAAATACCGCCGGCGAACTCGTCGATGATCTCGCGGCACGGCACGCCGAGCGGAGCTTCGTAGCAACCGGGGCGATTGACGTGTCCGCTCACACAAAACAGCTTCGGCCCGTAACTTCCCGGATCGCGCGGATTGTCGGGATCGGGCGGCACGCCGATCGAGCGGAACCACTCGACGCCACGTTCCATGATGTGCTTGACGCAAGCAACCGTCTCAACGTTGTTCACGACCGTCGGGCGACGAAACAGCCCTTCGACCGCCGGAAACGGCGGCTTGATTCGCGGCCACGCCCGCTTGCCTTCGAGGCTTTCGATCAGGCCGGTTTCTTCACCGCAGATGTACGCCGCCGCTCCGCGGTGGATGTACATGTCGAGCGAAAAGTCGCTTCCGAGGATGTTTTTCCCCAGGTATCCGGCCTCGTAGCATTCGTCGATCGCCTGTTGCAATCGCCGGTAGGCGGTCGGATACTCGTACCGCAAATAGATGTACGCGGTCGATGCCCGCGTGGCATAGGCGCTTAAGATCGTTCCTTCGACGACCTGGTGCGGATCGAGCTCCATCAACACGCGGTTACAGAAGGTTCCCGGTTCGCTTTCGTCGGCGTTCACGCAGAAGTAGATCGGGCCGCCGTCGTCGTTTTTCAAGAACGACCACTTCAAGCCCGTCGGAAACCCCGCCCCGCCGCGTCCCCGCAGATGGCTTTGCTGCACGTCGCCGGCCACTTCGTCGGGCGTGCGTTCTTTCAACACGCGGCGCAGCGTCCGGTAGCCGCCGTGCGCCTCGTACACGCGAAGCGTATGGCTGTCTTCCTTGTCGATATTCGCCAGCAAGACCGGCTCGTATTCGGCCACGACGCTGTTCTCCCGTCCGGTTCGTTCTCGTCGGCTATCGTAGGTTCGAAACTACTTGCCCAGCGACGCCAACAACTGATCGATACGCTCTTCGGTCATGTTTTTGTGTATCTGATCATTGATCAGAATCGCGGGCGCGTAATCGCAGGCTCCCAGGCATTCGGCGATTTCCAGGGTAAAACGGCCGTCGGGCGTCGTTTCTCCCGGTTCGATCCCCAATTTCTCTTTGAGGTATGCCAACAGCTTTTCACCGCCGCGGGCGGAACAGCTCAAACTGCGGCAAACCCAAATCCGAAATTGACCGATCGGTTTGTCTTGATGAAAGAACCCGTAGAAAGACAACGCATCCTGAATTTCAGGGGCCGGAATCTCGAGCAATTCGCTCAACTCGGCGACCGCCGCGGGCGGAACGTAGCCCAGCTCTTCCTGGATGATGTGCGCCGCCGGCAACACGACCGCCCGTCGGTTCGGATACCGCGGAAAATATTCTTCGATCGCGTTCCGGATGGCATCGGTCAGAACCGGACGTTCCAGCTCTCCCATGACGTTCACCTTTCCAGCTCGACATTCACGTTCCGTGGTCGATTGAAACACTCCGTCGGTCGTTGTTTCGACACGTCATCGCGCCGCCGGTCAACGATCGAGTTCGGCGGCGATGATGTTCAAACTTCCCAGCACGGCCACCACATCGCTGAGCATGTGACCGCGAATCAAATGCGGAAACAACGCAAAGTGGATAAACGACGGCGGCCGACATCTCGCCCGATAGGCACGATCCGTTCCGTCACCGACGATGTAAAATCCGAGTTCTCCGTTCGGGGCCTCCACGGCCGAGTAAATCTCGTCGTGCGGAACCTTCAGCCCGCGGTTGGTCATCACCATCTCGAACTGAGAAATGAGCCCTTCGATCGTCGTGTACACGAGCAACTTGTCGGGCTTGGTGGCGCGGGCGTCGAGCCCGATGTTCACCGGCCCCGACGGCAGGTTCTCAACGGCCTGCTCGATGATTTTCAGGCTTTCCCACATTTCGCCCATGCGGACGAGATACCGCGCGTAACAGTCGCCGTCTTGGGCGCAACAGACTTGAAAATCGAAGTCGCCGTAAGCCAGGTACGGTTCGTCTTTCCGCAAATCGCGGGTCACTCCGCTGGCCCGGGCGATCGGGCCGGTCACGCCTCGATTCAGGGCTTCTTCTTTCGTGAGGACGCCGACGCCCTTGGTTCGGTCGATGAAAATCTTGTTCCGGTTCAGAAGCCGCTCCATGTCGCGCAAGACCTTGGGCATCTCGCGGACGAATTCGCGGATCATGCGAATCGCTTCGGGCGTGGCGTCGTACATCAGGCCGCCGACGCGGGTGTAACTGTTCGTGAACCGCGCCCCGCACAACGCTTCGAAGATGTCGTAAATCTTTTCACGCGGATTGAACGCGTACAGAAAATACGTAAACGCACCGGTGTCGAGCCCGACCGCCCCGTTGCACACCAGGTGATCGGCGATCCGTGCGAGCTCGGCCACGATCACCCGCAAGTACCGGCAACGCGGCGGCACCTCGATGCCCATCAGTTTTTCGACCGCCATGTGCCAGGCCACGTTGTTGGCCATCGGCGACACGTAGTTCATGCGGTCGGTGACCGTCACGTATTGGTTGTAGTCGAGGTGTTCCGCGAGCTTTTCGAAGCCGGAATGCAAGTAGCCGATATCGGGCGTGGCGTCGATCACGCGTTCGCCGTCGAGTTTCAACACAAGGCGCAACGTCGTGTGCGTGGCCGGATGCTGCGGACCGAAGTTCAACGTCCACAGGTATTCCCTCGGTTCACCCGGTGCGGCGTCTCGTGTCAATTCCGATGGTACAAGCGGCATCGTCTTTCGTCCGATGAAGGATTGGCTCGTCGGTCGGTCGATCGCGGCGGCAGGCGGCGCCCGCTCGCCGCGCGATCACGTCGTTTCGTCCGATGCGTTCGTCTCGTCGGCGGTTTGCAAACGTTCCTCGGCTCTTACGATCCGCGGCAGATTGTGCCGTTCGCCCATCCCCTGCAACGGATAATCCTTCCGCAGCGGATGCGACTCGAAGCCTTCCGGCAGCAAGATACGCCGCAGGTCGGGATGGCCGCGAAACCGAATCCCGAACATGTCCCACACTTCGCGTTCCAACCAATCGGCCCCGGCCCACAAGTCGGTCACGGTCGGCAACTCGGGATCGGGATCGTTCACGAAGGTCTTGACCGTCACCCGTTCGTTCGTGTCGACGTTGCACAACAAATACACGACGCCGAAACGGTCCTTTGCGCCTTCGTAATACAAGTAGTCGATGCAGGTGATATCGACGATGAGCTTATAGTTCGCTTTTTCTTTCAGGTATTCGAGCACGGCGTGCACGATCGTCGCCGGAACGACGACGCGCCATTGATCACGAAACATCTCGCACTCGATGTCGTGAAAGTGTTGTCGCAACTCTTGAACGATGGCCGGTTCCGACATCACCTGGGTTCCTATCGTTTCGACGGTCGGGTTTCGCGACGCCGTTTCACGGTTCCAACGGCAACGGCCCCTTGCGAGGACCGGGATTTTTCAAAAGCGCCCGCGGCAATTGCTGGCGCTGCTCGACGGTGAATTCCTTTCCGTAGGCGGTATTTTCCCGCTGAATCTTCTCTTGCAAGTCGATGATCGCCTGGATGAGCTGCTCGGGCCGCGGGGGACACCCCGGCACGTACATGTCGACCGGGATGAACCGATCGATCCCCTGCACGACGCTGTAGGTGTCGAAGACGCCGCCGGTCGAGGCACACGCGCCCATCGAAATGCACCACTTCGGTTCGTGCATTTGTTGCCAAATCCGCTGCAACACGGGCATCATCTTCATCACGACGCGCCCGGCCACGATCATCAAGTCGCACTGCCGCGGCGAAAACCGGAACACTTCGGCCCCGAACCGCGCCAGGTCGTGACGGCTGGCGCCGGTGGCCATCAGCTCGATACCGCAACAGGCCGTCGCGAAAGGCATCGGCCACAAGCTGTTCTTGCGGCACCACGCGACCAACCGGTCGAGCTGCGTGACGACGACATTGTCGGGCAAGTCTACCGCCATTGAAACACTCCTCGCCGCCAGTCGTACACGTACCCCAACACCAGCAAAACACCGAACACCAGCCCACCGGAAGCCAAATACGGCGGACGCACCCACGTCGGCGACGCCCCGTCGTTCGACTCGGTCGTCTTCGTTACATCACCGCCGGTCTGCGAAACGACGGCTGCTTCATCCGTCGCCGTTTCGGCGGCCGTGACGGTTACCGGTGCCGACCGCGGCAATCCTCGAACCGAGATCGCCCACGGGTAAAGAAAGAGCAATTCTACGTCGAACACCAAAAAGGCAATCGCGACCAGGTAGAAACGCACATCGAAACGACGTCGCGTATCGTGCACGGGATCCATGCCGCTTTCGTACGGCATCGACTTGACGGGCGTTTTTCGCCGGGGACTGAAAACATTCCCCAACACGAGCAACGTAACGACCAGCCCGGCCAACAGCACCGTCAACAAAAAGATCGGAAGGACCGAAACATCTATCAGCATGTGCTTTTCTCGCCGTCAGGAGGCCGTGTTTCGTCGAAGGACACGGCACTGCGAACATCGGCATCGAAAAGACCGACGCGACGATGCGCACCGTGCCGCAACTCGGACCGCGTCCGACGCAAGGCGGGGCAACGTATGTTGCGACGTCAGACTTCGCATCCGGGAAAGTCGCCTGTGGCGATCACGATGGTACTTCCCGTTACGCAACGATCCCCCAAATGGATCGCCACGAAATTCCCGGGCCAAGCCACCTCACCTTGTGTCAATTTGCACGGTAACAATTGTTACCATTGCGATGCGTGTGACAAGCATCCCCCAGCAATTCCGTTTGAAATCATCGTCGACGACACATAACCGAAACGAGCCCACACACCGCCGCCACAACGGCGCAGGAACCGACCTAAAACGCGTCTTCCGGCAATTCCCG
>CAYVVR010000035.1:0-13385 GCA_964454655.1 uncultured Planctomycetaceae bacterium
CCGAGCGGTTTTTCCGGCTGTTTGAACAACTCATCGCGTGCTATCCCGGCCAAACAATCGAAATCGTGCGTCCCTTGGCGGGGATGAGCAAAGCTGATATCGTCCGGCAATTGCCGCTTGAGCTTGCGGCGGCCACATTTTCATGCTTGCAGCCGGTCGAAGGCGGGCATTGTGGACAATGCAACAAGTGTCGCGAGCGGCAGCGGGCGTTTGCCGATGCGGGGATGCCGGATCCGACTCCCTATCACGTGGGGTAGTTGCCCGGGACACTCGTTTTTGAACAATGAAAGTCGCTGGAAACCTCCGCCGTCGGCCGGTTTGTCGGGGGCCACGGTGATGCCGCGAGACCATAGAACGCAAGCGGCGGAAACGGCGTTTCGGCATTCGGCCGATGATGTGCCGCCTGCATCAACAGAGAAATGGCCGTGGGAACATGGCGAACGAGAACGAACCGAGAGAACGTATGTACCACGTATCGAGGGAAATCGAATTCTGTTACGGGCATCGCCTGCTTAACTATCCCGGTAAATGTCGGCATTTGCACGGCCACAACGGACGCTTGATCATCTCGTTCGCCGGCGATGCTCTCGACGAACTGGGCATGGTGCTCGATTTCGGCACGATCAAGCAGGTCGTCGGCCGATGGATCGACGAAAACCTCGATCACAAGATGATCTTGTGTCGTGACGATCCGCTTATTCCGCACCTGGAAGAGTTGCAGGAAGAATTTTTCGTCGTCGATGCAAACCCGACGGCCGAGAATATCGCAAAGTTGGTATTCGACTACGCGAAGCAGCAAGGGCTGCCGGTGATTAGTGTCCAGCTTTGGGAAACCCCGCGGTGTTCGGCAACCTACGGTGCCTATCCCTCCGGCAGTGCTGACGGGTAAGAATCGGCACACCGTCGCGCCGGGGCTATGGGGTCAGACCGAGGCTGTCGAGGTCTAACGGGTCGGTGGCTTGAAACGTGTGCACGAGCGGTTTCTGATCCGGCTGCGCCGACCACGACAGCCACGCAAATTCTCGATCGCCGACGAGATCATCCGGTCGCGCGAACCAATCGCCCATTTGAGTGAGGGCCAACTCGTCGGGGATGCCCGACCTGGCTAGATGACGCGACACGATGAGAACCTTGTACTTGCCTGGAGACGGCAGCACGACGCTGAACGTGCCGTCGGCGGTGACCCGCGTGTAACGGCCCCCCAGTGATTCGAGACTTTCGAGGACGGATGCCGCCGGGGAAGTGTTTTCCCACGTGCGGAAGCCCTCGATCGAAAGGGGAGCCGCGGGGCGCTTATCTGCCGGAACGACGAGCACGACGGCTTCTTCGTCGGGGATCAGCGTGTTTTCCCCTTTTGCGTAGAACACCTTTCCGTCCAACAAGATGGGGTCGTTCGGCATTGCCGGACGATCAGCGGTCGGTGGCGGAGCGTCAAGATGCCCCCGGGACTCCGTCGCACCCAACCGATAGCCGAGGAAAAGCGTGCCCAGCGAGGTAGCCACCAGCAAGAGGAAGTAGGCACCTAGGGCCGAGCGGCTGATCAAAATGCTGTTTTTCAAGCGGCGAGGGCTGATTTTTTCCTGTGAACTGTTGCTCGCGTTGGTTGGTGATTCTTCGCGAAGATGGGAAGCGACCGGCTCGGACGCTACGATCTCGCGATCGGTCGGCTTGCGATCTTGGGAACGTAGTTCGCTGGGATCGGTCTCGACGACTGCGGCCGCGTTCGTGGTAGTGGGAGATTCTTGTTTGCGGTGCTTCCGCAGCTCGCGGGCTTTTTCTCGTGCGGCCGGCTCAGACTCGGGCGGAACGGTCTGCATGCTGCCGCAACGCGGACACCGGATGGTCGTACCGGTTTTCCGCCGCGCGATCGACAGCAGTCCGCCGCAGTTGGGACAAAAGAAGTGAATGGGCATCGTGTCGGTGACTGTCGGCGCATCCCGTTGATGGGCGAACGGCGTCGCGACGCCGAAGAGGGCGACGGGCGCCTCTTCACTATCTTTAAGGATACTCGGTTCGGAAGAGCGTGTCTTGCGATGGCCCCGACAATGGCCTACGGCGTCTCGCGACGGTTACGCTTCACTCATCGTCCGGGGCTTGATCCCCGTCCGAGGCGTCGGAGGCAAGGCTCGTTGCCAGCAAGTAACCGACGGCCAACGTCAGGCAAAGCAGATCGACGGCCAACAGGATACCGGTTCCCAACGCCACATACCGCGTCGCCAGCGCACCGGCGGCGTCTCCGAGCGATTCCAAGACGGATGCCGTGACCAATAGCGCCGCGAGCCCGACGACCCCCACCAAGGCGGCGGCCGTCATGAATGCGATCGCAGTTTTCCAATAATTCGCCGGTCGCATAATGCGTACAGTCCTCCCAAATCCTCTCGTTTGATCTTCCGGGCAACCGGCAATATTGTCAAGCGAGGAGAGCTTGGGAAGACGTTCGAACGTGGCGACTCGGCGGGAAATCTCGGGGGATTCTCGTTGCCGAGTGGTACAATAGCGCACAGTTCCATGGTCAAGTACCGTCGATAGCCGTCAGGGACGGTGGGTTTGGGAGAGCTGGGAGGATTGTGCAGGAAAGCGGCTCGCTTCCTGTGGCCGGCGGATGGCTCCGCTTATCGAGGCAAGATCGCAACCCGCACCGGATGAGAGAAAAGAGCAATGATGGAGCGTGGGTTCTGGAGGATACGCGCAATTCGGCAAGGTTGGATCCGGGCCTGTTGCTTGGCATTTTGCGGTATGCTGGCAATGGCCGGTGGCCGACATTCCGGAGTCGTTGCCGAAGAAGTCGTATTGAAGAACGGTTGGGTGCTCAAAGGGAAGTTGGGGCAGGTGACGGGGCTTGTCGAGCTACCGAAGCCGCTCAGTGAAGGCGGCGGCGACATTCCCCTGATCGTGTTCGTGGACGACGACCTGCGACGCACCTACGTGTCGAAACGCCAAATTCTCGAAATTCGACCGGGCGAAGTGAACGAGGTCCTCGAGCGATTTACGATCCCCCAGCGAGTCAAATTGGCGGGACCGGCGATCGCGGCCGTAGGGCAGCCGTTGCGGGTGACTCCGTTCGATGAGTACGGTCGCCGCATCTTCACGATGAGCGGGCCGAAAACCCCCATCGACGTGGTTCAAGGCATTACGGAGATCACGCCTCATTGGACGCGAGTTCGCGGCCTTACCCATTATTGGGACATGCGGATGGCCACGACCTCGATCCCGCCCGAAACACTCTATCGCATTCTGACCGGCCGAAATGACAACCCGGATCCCGACCTGCGCAAGAAGATCGCGCGGTTCTACATCCAAATGCAACGTTACGAAGACGCCGTCAAGCAACTGAAAGCGATTCTGGAAGATCCTTCCATCGAGGAAGATGAACGTGAAGCCTTGCAGGCGACGCTGCGATCGCTGCAATCGCTGGCGGCTCAGCGATTGTTGGGCGAATTGCAAATGCGCCGTCAAGCCGGTCAGCATCGGTTGGTGTTCGATTTGTTGAATCGCTTTCCTTCGGAGAACGTGGGAGGTGAGTTGCTCCAACAAGTTCGTCAAATCGTCGATGAATACAAGAAGCAATCCGACGAAGGCCGGCGGCTCGTAACGCGACTGGAAGAACTCGTGGAGGAGATTCCTTCTACCGGTGTTCGTGAAGAGCTGATGCCGATTCTCGCCG
Source organism: uncultured Planctomycetaceae bacterium (assembly GCA_964454655.1). GTDB lineage: Bacteria > Planctomycetota > Planctomycetia > Pirellulales > Thermoguttaceae > CAYVVR01. The sequence goes on from CAYVVR010000035.1 coordinate 3,665, forward strand.
AAATCAAGCAGAAGCTCGACTTCGACACATTACCCCGTTTGGCCGCATTCGCCCAATTGGTCGATGACGATACGTTGTTGGCCGAAGAGCGTGTGTCGTTGGCCGTCAGCGGTTGGGTCGTCGGAGCGAATTTGGCGGGACGACGTTTGCCGGTGGCTCTTTCGCTATACCGAGTTCGAGGACTCGTTCAAAAGTATCTGACCGCCGAAGATGCCCTAACGCGAAGCGAGGTTCTCAAAGAATTGGAAGGCGAAGAAGGTGCCACGCCGACGTACGTGACGGCCGTGTTGGCCCACATGGAACCGGTGGCGGCACCCGAGTTGACCGAAGAGGCCGGAGGGTACTTCGTCGTCGACGTTCCGGAAACCGTTCCCGATCGGCCGAACCGGTACCTTGTGCAACTTCCGCCCGAATACAGTCCGTTACGCAAATATCCCACGATCGTGACGTTGCACGGCGCCGGAACGACGGCGGCCCACCAGGTCGATTGGTGGGCGGGAGAACGAACCGAAAACGGCATGCGGTTGGGACAGGCCGGGAGACACGGCTATATCGTCGTGGCTCCCATGTGGACCACAGAGCATCAGGCTCGTTACGAATATTCCCTGCACGAACACTTGGCGGTGCTGAATGCCGTTCGGGATGCGTGTCGTCGTTTCTCGATCGACACCGATCGAATGTTCTTGTCGGGGCATTTCATGGGGGCTGACGCGGCGTGGGACATCGGCCTGGCCAATCCGAGCATGTGGGCCGGTGTCATTCCCATATGCGGACGCTCGGATCGTTATTGCTCGTTCTATTGGCCGAACGCCAAGCTGCTGCCCCTTTACGTCGTGTTGGGAGAGCTCGACGGTTCGTTGTTGAAGGATAATTCGCGAGATCTGGATCGCTGTCTACGGGCCGCTTCGCCGACGATCGTGGTCGAGTACTTGGGACGCGGCCGAGAGAATTTTTCGGACGAAATCTTGAGAATCTTCGATTGGATGGGCCATCAACAGCGCATTGCGTTTCCGCAAGAGTTTGAGGCCGTTACGATGCGGGAATGGGATGATCGCTTTTGGTACGTGCAAGTCGAAGGTTTGCCGCCGGCGATCGCCTCGGATCCGGCACTCTGGCCGCCGCGTTCGCCGCGAACGCTCAAGATAACGGGGAGCCGTCCGTCGTCGACAAGCAACAAGCTGTACGTTCGTGCGGGAGCGTCGTTGGCCACCGTGTGGCTTTCACCCGAGTTGATCAACTTCGAAGAGCGCTTTTCGGTGATGCTCAACGGTCGGACGATCGATTCCCGCGACGTCTCGCCGAGTATCGCAACGATCCTGGAGGATGTGCGTTTGCGCGGCGATCGTTTGCACCCGTTCTGGGCCAAGGTCGAAGTGGGTACGTCGCGATGAAAATGTGCTGCCGCGGGGGGCGTGCCTAAACGAGCGGGAAGCACCAAGCGGCTACCAAGGTAAAGAGGAATGCAGTTGTTCCCAATACGGCAACCGGAAGCGTCCACGCCTTGAGGGTTTCACTTTCGGTGAACACGCTCATTCGGGATACGACCCAGAATCCGCTGTCGTTCATCCAGCATCCTACCAGCGATCCGGCCCCGATGGCGAGGGCCAGATAGACCGGGTGACAATGCAGGTTTTCCGCCATTTGTCCGGCCGACGGGAACATCCCGGCGAAGATCGATGAAACGGTGAGCATGGCGACCGTGCTCGATCCTTGGGCGATCTTGATCAACGATGCCAGCACGAAACCGGCGACCAGCAGGAGAATCCCCGGTGGGATGGTGCTGCCGGTACCGACGTGCTGCCGCACGTAATCTTGCAGGCCCGACTGTTGCAGCACGCCCCCGAAGGCGCCCCCGGCCGCCGTGATCAGGATGATCACACCGCCGCTCATCAGGGCGGTTTCGGTCGTCTTGCCCAACTCTTGCAATGTCAGCTTGCGGTACCGTACCAGGGTGTACATTGCGACGATGGCCGAAAGCAAAAGCGCGAAATTGGCATTCCCGAAAAAGCCGGTCAAAGACGCGATCCGTTGCCAGGTCGTCTCGACGCGGGCGTCCGGAACGGCAAGGTCGATGATCGTCCATGAGACGAGCTGGGTGTCGGCTGCCGAGCGATCTTCCAACGGGAGATTCATCAGGCGATCGACGTTTCGCGGAAAGGCAAGTTCGGCCACGCCCGGCAGTGTTTCTGGGACGCCTTGCTTCGCCAACGCATCAAGAGAGGCGGCTACAGCCTCCGTCGCGGCGGTCGGTTCCGCATCGAACGCGAGAAGACGCTCTTGCACGCTTTCCGGCAGACTCTCAGCCAACGCGACCACCAACGGAGACGCTTTCGATTCGGCGTTCAGGGCTTCAGCCAGCTTGGCGGCCAGAATTTCGGGACGGGAAACTCGCCCTTGCATGCGGAGAGTCTGTAACTCTCGCTGTTGGACGACGCCGACGATCGTGTTTGCCGAAATCAAGACGACCGGCAAAACGACCGGCAACAACGCCAACAGTAGCGGGGGCAACGTCGAGGGGCGTTCCGCCGCCGCGTCCGGTTCTTCTCCCGGGTAAGGCCGCATCGGCAGTTGAAGCCATCGATCGAACAGTCCTGCGACGACGAGAGCGACGAGAGCCGTCGGAAAGCCGATGATCACGCCCATCATGATCATCATGCCCAATTCGACCCCGAGGTTGTCGGCAACGGCCAGCGGTCCCGGGGTGGGTGGTACGAGGGTGTGCGTGATGGCGGCTCCGCCGCCGATCGCCAAGATGTACATCAGGTAACCGCGATGTGTTTGCCGATGAAGCGATCTTGCCAGCGGCACGAGCAGGTAGAAAACGGTATCAAAAAATACGGGGATCGACAGGAGGAATCCGCTTCCCAGTAAGGCGAAGCCGGCGCGCTTTTCGCCGGTCACGTCCATGCAGGCGCGAACGATACGGTCTGCGGCCCCGCTGTCCATCAGGCACTTACCGATGATTGCCGCCAACGCGATCACGATCCCGATGTTGCCGGCCGTCTTTCCGAACGCCCCCGCGGCTGCGCGGACGCTTGCGTCCGTCGGACCGCCTGAAAGAACGGCGACCACCACGGCCGCCGTAATCAGGGCGATGAACGCATTTACCCGCAAGACAAGGATCAGGCCGACGACGGTGACGACACCGCACGAAACGATCAGTAGTGGGTGAAACATGGTGGTTGCAAAGCTCAGGGAGAGTTCGGGGCGATGAACCGTACCGCAAGCTCGCCTCGAGCGAACTTGCCTGCGGTGCGATCGTACCCTTCTCCGTAAACGCCTTCAATATCTTGCCGTGATTTGCGGTGATCGAAGGCGGCACGGCCCCAAGCCGAAAACGTCGCTCGGGCTATTTCTTCGGCAACCCGAAGCCCTTGAAGAACCACCCCTCGTCTTCGGTGACTCCGAAGAAGCCGGCCGGACCCAAGTGGCGCCGAACGACTTCGAAGTCGGGCAGTTTGCTGCCGTCGAGACGTTGCTCTCGCACCTTGCCCTTCTCGGGCGGCGCCAAGATGACGTTGAGAACACGACCGAGGACGGTCTCGCTTTCGGGCATCTTGCCCTGCCGGATGAGTTCGAAGGTCGGTCGGTATTCTTCGTCGGTCAGCGAGAAGAAGCGGACGCACGATTTACTGCCGTCCATCGCTTCGATTTTTTGCATGACTTCGAGCAACTCGGGAATCCGGGCGGCTGTTTCCCTCGGTTCCTCGATGTCGAGAATCTTTTTCAGGTGTTCCAAGTGGGAGGCGATCAACAGATGCCCCTTGGTGACCGTCACGGCGGCGTTGGGCAGCAGCGGTTCCGAGGTTTCTTCCGCCGCCGGCGTTTCTTCCAAACCGGGAATGCCGCCGATGTCGAATTCCATCTCGGACGGTTCCGGTGGTACTTTTTCCCAAATTGTGAGGCCTTTGTACTCGCGTTTGTAGAAATCGGGCTCGTTGGCCAACATTTTGGCCAAAGCCGCTTCGACTTTCGCCTCGTCGACGACCTCGATCCCGATGAGCAACCGCTCGCTCTTGGTCGTGATCGGCTGTTTGTAACTGGTCACCACCGTGATTCGTTGCCCTAAATGGACGATCAGTTCGTTGCGTAGATCGATCTGAGGACCATAAGGATCGTCCTTCAGGCTGGCCAGCACGTCTTGCCAGACGCCTTCTTCACCCTCGCCGATCGTTTCATCGAAAACCGGGCCGATACTGTCGAACGCCTTGAGGATGTCGCAGTAACCGGTCGTGTACGTGGCGAGATCACGCGGCACCCACGAAGGCACCGAGAAATCCTCTCCATTGGGGAAGGAAAGCACGTTTGCCGACTTTTCACGCGGTCCCGGAGCGTAGATGTACGTGCGGTGGATCAGCTCGAAATCGTCCACGGCCACGTCGACCCATCCGCCGATGCCGCGAATGAACGAAAAACCGGCCGCTTCGAGTGCGGCGGCGATGCGCCCTCGACGCGCGTTTTCGTCTTCGGGCAAAAGAGATCGCACGGCGGCAGCGTACCCGAACGGGTCCACATACCAACGGACCTGCGGGACGTGATTTTCTCCCGCATCTTGTCGGCATCGGGCCATGACCGCTTGATAACTTGCGTCTTCATCCAACGATGGTTTGTCGTCGTCGATGCGGGCGAGAATATCTTTCACAACCGCCGGCGAGTCGGAAACGATCAAAACGCCCGAGTCCAAGCAATATACGGCTTGTCGCTTGCCCGGCACGCGTTCGTTTTCGGGCAGATCGAAGACATGCACGGTTCGCCCGGCGACCTCGCTGGTCGACGACGTTGCGCCTCGTTCGGCCAGACCTTCGGCAACCTTCTCTAACAAAGATTCGACGCGTTCTTCGTTTCCGGCGACCTGGACCAGCATGGCAACAGCGCCTTTACCGGCCGGCGGTAGCAGCGTTGCGACGCCGACTTCGCCGGAGGGAATGCCCTCGAGGTCTTCCAGCGAAATACCGAGTTTTTCACGCACCCCGGCGATTCGATCCCGAATTTGGGAACGCAAGTCGTCGAGAAACGGCTTCATCGCCGGATCTTGGAGAAGCTGTCCCAACTGCGTCGATCGAACGTGCTCCCGAAAATCGGCAACGTCGTGGACGGCGGCAAAGCCGACGGCGTAATCGGGAACGAGAGTTTCCAGGCTGCCGGACGAGGACTCCTCGGCGTGGGCTATCGGCCCCCAAACCGGGACCGCCATCAGGGCCGTAAGGAGACATCCTACCCAAGAAATCTTGCCCAAGTCGAACCGCCGCACGGCCACCTCCTCGTTTTACCATCCTTGCCGGTAGTTCTCAGATTCCACAAATCAACAAGCCTGAGTGTAGTCGGTGCGCAGGCATTTCGCTAGATCGGTCTGTTTGGGGGATCCTGTTTACATTCCACAACGATTATACCGATTTTCCTGATAGCCTATTTTTCTCGTCTCGCAATCCCTAGGGGCATGATTCACGGCAGTCGAGGGGGATAGGTGTGCCGAGATTTGTGATTGGGGTAGATGTGCAGAATGTGCAATGTGTGGCGGTAAGCGAGATGCTGGCCTTCCGAGCGCCGTAACTGCCGGGACAAGCCTTGATCGTCGACTCGCCTGATGCCGCGTCCGGCCTGTGAGCTACGGTTGAGATGGAATGTGGTCGATCGCCCTGAAAACACTCATTTCCGACCGAGGCAAACTATTGACCGCCCTGGTGGGCGTCGTGTTCGCCGTTGCGCTGGTCAATATTCAAGGGGGGTTGTTCATCGGGCTTTTGCGGAAGGCCAGTTTGTTGGTGGAACATAGCGACGCCGATATCTGGGTCGGCCACTACCGCATGCACAACGTCGATTTTCCACACGACATCCCCCGGCGTTGGCAGTACCGTATTGCCGGAACCCCCGGTGTGGCCCGTGCGGAACCCTACTTGATCGGCTGGTCGAACATGACGCTTCCGAGCGGATCGTGGGAGGCGGTCGTCGTGGTCGGCATGCCGCCCGGTGCGAAGCTCGGACGTCCGTGGAATCTCGAGGCCGGATCGTCCGACGCCTTGTTGCAAACCGACGGTATCATCGTCGACGCGTACGAGATGGAGAAGATCGAGTCGCCCGAGCTGAACGAACGTCGCGAGATCGGCGGTCATCGCGCGAAAATCGCCGCCAAGACCCGCGGCGTCACGGGATTTCTGGTGGCCCCGTACGTGTTCACCACGTACGACCGTGCCGTCGAGTACACCGGCAAATCACCCGACGCAGCTTCGTATTTCCTCGTGAAGGTCGAGCCGGGGGCCGATGTAATTGAAGTTCGCGATCGCATTCGCGCACGCATTCCCGATGCCGAAGTTCTGACCGCCGACGAGTACGCTTGGACATCGATCTGGTTTTGGCTCGTGCGATCTCCCATCGGTGTCGGATTTGGGGCGGCGACGCTGTTGGGGTTGGTCGTCGGCACGATCATCATTGCCGAATCGCTCTACACGCTGGTGCTCGACCGACTCAGTGAAATCGGAACGCTCAAAGCGATCGGTGCAACCGACGTTCATGTGAACCGGCTCGTTCTTACCCAAGCCGTGTTGCTGGCTTGGGTGGGCGCATCGATCGGCCTGGCGATCACCGCCGCGATGCAGGCGTTCCTCGACGGGCCGGTTTCACCAATCGTGATCCCGTGGTGGTTGTCGATGGGAAGCTGCGCGTTGGCCGTCATGACTTGTTTGATCGCCTCCATCGTGCCGTGCGCCCGGATTCGCCGCGTCGATCCGCTGATGGTTCTACAGGGGTAGTTCATTCGGTTACGAAGTCGAAGGCTGAGACCGCGACATGATCGTTTCCGTTCGGGGAATCGAAAAATCGTTTACACGCGGGACGAACCGCATGCAAGTATTGCGCGGGATCGATCTCGACGCATGCCCCGGCGAATGCGTGTTCTTGGCCGGTCCGTCGGGCAGCGGAAAATCGACGCTGCTTTCGATTCTGGGATGTATCCTGACTCCCGATTCCGGAACCGTAAGGTTGTTCGGTACGCCCGTGGAGCAGCTCGATGAAACCGCCCGTGCCGAACTGCGGCGGAAACGAATCGGCTTCGTCTTCCAGCGATTTCATCTCATTCGGGGCTTGAACGCCTTGGACAACGTATGCGTGCCGATGGTTCTTCGAGGTGTCGACTGGCACGCCGCACGACGCCGCGCGTCGGAACTACTCGATCGCGTGGGACTCGGCGAACACCTCCATGCCGACCCGCGTCGCATGAGCGCCGGTCAATGTCAGCGAATCGCATTTGCGCGCGCATTGGCGAACGATCCGCAATTGATCCTCGCCGACGAGCCTACCGCCTCGCTCGACGGTGAGCACGGAACCGAGGCTATGCGTCTGTTGCGGGCGCTGACGGCCGAAGAAGGCAAGACGGCGATCGTCGTTACGCACGACGCGCGTATTTTCGGGTTCGCCGATCGCGTGTTGTGGTTGGAAGACGGGCGCATTGTCGAAAACCGGGAGCCGCAATCGACGGTCCTTGCGACCGCGGAGGGTTCATGAGCATGACCCGCATCATTCTTGCCGTCGTTGGAATCGGTTTGGTGGCCGGATTGGGCTTCGCCATCGACAGCCGGTCTCGCGGCCCGGCGAGTCCTCGGACGATCGACTGGACTGCCGAGTACGGACGCATCTGCGCTCCCGGGATCGTTTCAGGAAAAGGCGATCCGATCGAGCTACGGCCGCAAATCGCCGGGAAACTCGTCCGCTTGTATGCGGCGGAAGGCGATCTACTCGAAGCGGGCGATCCGATCCTGCAAATCGACGATGCCGAATATCGGCACCAGGTCGCCTTGGCCGAATCACAATTGGCCGAGGCGAAGGCCCAGCTCGAAAAGCTGCTGGCCGGGGCGCGGCCCGAAGAAGTCGCCGAGGCCCGCGCCGTGTTGGAGGCCAAACGCGTGGCCTTGGAGCACGCGCGAATGACGTGGGAACGCGTGAATCGGCTGGCCGCCGAGCAATCGGTGTCGCGTCAGCAGGCCGACGATCGGAAAGCTGATGTCGATCGTCTCGAAGCCGAAGTCGCGGCAGCGCAAGCGTCGCTCGAGTTGATCGAATCACCGCCTCGGGCCGAAGACGTCGCTGCCGCCCGCGCGAAAGTCGCCGCCGCCGAATCGCAGTTGGAGCTTGCGAAGGTGCGTCTCGCGCGAACGGTGCTGAAAGCGCCCGTGGCGTGTCGCGTGCTCGACATTCACTGTGAGCCGGGCGAATTGATCGGTCCTGAAAGCCCGCTGCCGGCGGTGGTCGTTGCCGACACGTCATCCTTGTTCGTCAAAGCGTTCGTCGAAGAATTCGACGCCCCTCGGGTCAAGGAGGATATGGCCGCCGAGATTACGGCCGAAGGGCTTCCCGGTCGCAAATTTCGCGGGCGGGTGGTGCGATGTTCCCCCCGACTCGAAACGAAAGCATTCTCCGGCGATCGGCCTGGTGAGCAATACGACCTGAAGACCCGCGAGGTGTGGATCGAGATCGAAACGCCGAAAGACGCTCTCGAAACCGAGCTCGTCGTAGGGTTGCCGGTCGATGTGACGCTGTTTCCGCAGACGGAAGAATCCGAAAAATCGGAATGACCGAAACAATCCCTTCAGGCTTCCGGTCCTGTTCGGGTGGTAATCAGTGGTGTGTGGGAAAATTGCGGTGACTTTTTGACTTGCTCTTGCGGCGACCTAGGCTTTTAACGATAGATTTCTCGTCCGTTGACTTATCCCTTTTGGTTTTGCCGCCGGTTGGGCGGCAACTTGCCGGACTTTCGCCGATTCGGTGCGAAGACGGCGCGACTCATCCCTTTTCGATAGATTGTGCGGTTCCATTGCGCGGCACGTGATCCCTTTTCGGATCGATCAGAGGGATTGAATCACGTGGCACGACTGTGCGACCGATAGCAATCTTATCGGAAACTCCCGCTCGGGAAAGGTGCTGTCATGCAACTCGATTACCGCATCGCGCGCACGCTGGGGGAGCGTGTGTCGGCGTTGGGCCTCGTCTACCAGGCATACCGCCGAGCCGGGTTGATCGAGCCGAATCCGCACGGGGTACGCGTGACCCCCTATCATCTGCTCGATTCGACGACTGTCTTTTTGGCTGCCCAAAAGGACGCCGATCCCGTCTTTACGATGAGCCTGGTGGGTGACGATTCGCTCGGGCTGCCGATGGAGTCGATCTACCCGGCCGAGATCGGGGAGCGTCGCGATCGCGGCACACGCATGGCCGAAGTTTCGTGTTTGGCGGCCGATCCGGCACGCGGCGGGGGCGGATTCGACGTCTTCATCCACTTGTGCCGCTTGATGACCGTTCACGCTTTGTGGAACGGTTACGACGAATTGGTCGTCGCCGTGCATCCCCGGCATGCTAAGTTTTACCGGAGGATGCTGGGCTTTCGAGACTTCGGCGACTTGCGGGAATACCCGTGCGTCAAGGACCATCCGGCGGTGGCCCTGTACCTCGACTTACACGCACTGGATCGCTTGTTGCCGCCGCGGTTGTACCGGTTTTTGATGCAGGCGGAATACACGCCGGAACAAGTCGCCGGCGCCCGCTTGTCGGAAGCCGACCGCAAGCACCTTGCCGAATGCATCCGCACCGAAGATTACCCCCTGCCCACGTTGGGATTTTTCGAACCGGCACAGTCCGAGACGTTGACCGTATCGGCACGATGACTGAATCGAAGCACCCCCGAAGTAGTGTCGAAGGTACCCTTTCCGTTCAAACGCCGGACAGACGCGAACCA
>CAYVVR010000035.1:13395-13883 GCA_964454655.1 uncultured Planctomycetaceae bacterium
TTTCGAACCGGCACAGGCAGTCGACGCGCAGCCAGAGTTTGCCCAACGCTAATCGATGATAGGGGGAACGCCCACGGATGAAAATCGCAGGAGGATTTGACGATGCCAAGTGTTCCAGTCGACGGATCCCTTGATGCTGGACCAGCAGTAGTTCAAGCATTTCGACGCTGGCGCGAGATTCTTGGAGACCAGTATGCCCGAGATGACGCGCAAACGATCGCCGAATACAGCCAGTCGATGTTGCCGGAAAAATACCGGACTCGACCTGCCGGCGTGGTCCTGCCTGCAAGCCGCGATGAAGTCCAGGCAGTTGTTCGAATTGCGAAGGAATGCAATGTACTGCTTCACCCCATCAGTCGCGGCCAAAATTGGGGGTACGGCGCGTCTTTGCCGCCGCGTGACGGCATGGTCATTTGTGACTTGCGGCGAATGAACCGAATCGTCGAGGTACATTGCGAATTGGGGTACGCGGTCATAGAGCCTGGGGT
>CAYVVR010000036.1:0-13870 GCA_964454655.1 uncultured Planctomycetaceae bacterium
CGAATTATCTCGACCCGATCCAAAGTCGCCTCGAACTGCACGGCCAATTCGGGACTTCGGTCCTGCGGCTGTACGATACCGCAGATACCACCGGAGACAACGTCACCCTCACCGGAAATACGATCCTCGGGGCTGCCGACGGTGCGATCGCTTTGTACTTCGCCACGATCGAATCGCTCGATTACCGGGCCACGTCGGGCGACGACACGATCGATATCCTTTCGACGTTTTCGGCCACCGATTACATGGTCTCCGGCGGGGCAGGTAACGACACGTTCACCGTCGGAACCACCGCCGGCGCCGCCGGGACGGGTGTCGGATCGCTGGCCGACATCGACGGCCACCTCCGAATCGTTCCCGGAGAGGGTGTCGACACGCTGACGGTGGACGCTTCGGGTGAGTTGCTCGGCCTGCCCGGTGCCGTCATCAGCGACACGACCGTCGGCGTCGATCATATCACCACGCTCAGCGGAGTCGCCCCGGCCGACATCGACTACTCGTTCGTTCCCGGCGCCACCGACCTGGAAAACCTCGTAGTCTACGGTCCCGCGGGGGGGAACACGATCGACGTCCAAGCGGCAACCGCCGAACAAACAGTTTTGTACACCGGCGACGGCGATGACGAGGTCACGTTGAACGCGGACGGAGTCGGCGGCTACGTGGTCCTTGTAGGCGGCGACGGCGTCGATCGCTACGTCACGAACGTAGCGAACGACTTCGGTGCGACCAGTGTACGGCCGACAACCGGATTGCTCATCAACGGCGGCGCCCCGCTCGACACGTCCCGGCGCGACGTCCTTGAAGTAAACGACAACTCGGCGACGGCACGCAATGTCGGGCTATTGTACGACGCCACCGGAACCGTCAACCTGGGCGGCTTCGGCACACCGATCGTGACGGCAGGCTTGGAAACCCTGCGGTACAACGGCGACGCAAACCAAGACGACACCGTCCAGGTATTGGGCAATTTCTTGGGGGCTACCGACATCACCGTCGCACCGCTTTCAGGCAGCGAGGCGTTGCTCTTCGTGGGCGGTGATCCCTGGGACGGCCCGGAAAGCGAAGGCTCGTATTTCGACCAATACCCCGGGGTGGCCGGCGGCGGATCGTTCGTCGACGTCCAGTTGTCGGGAATCGACACCACCGGCGGCATCACGATCGACGCCGGCGTCGGGCTGGGCCATCGTTTGTACGTCCTTGCCCCCAGCGAAGACGACTTGGTCGACCCGGCCACGACGATCGATCCGTTCGGCTTCGGCACGGGCGTCATCGTTCCCGGTCTTGGGGCGGGCAACGCATACGACACGATCAACGTGACGGAATCGGCCGTCACCGGTTCGAACAACAGCGTCGGCAACCTGGTTTCCGTTTACCCGGTGGCGTCGAGTTTCGCGCCGTTCTTCATCGGCAGCCCCGGTCTGATCGTCAACACCGGTTTCGAGTCGGCACCGGCCTTGTCGGGTAGGGCCGACGTCATCAACGTCACCTCGGGCAGCATGTTCCCCATCGCCGTCAATGCGGGCGATCCCGATCCGGACGCCGACCCGTCCGACTCGATTCCTCCCAACGGCGACGTGTTGATGTGGAACGGTGTCGGCAACATCGACATTTGGGCGAGCGAGGGCCCGAATCCGACGATCACCGTGTCGACCGACGCTCCCGGCGTGCAACCGTTGACGTTCAGCTCGGTCGAATCCTTGCTGTTGGCGGCGGGTAGTGCGGGAAGCCTCGGCACGGTCAACATCTACGGCGACAATAACGATCCGACCGCCGATCAACCCGACAAGATCGTCCTGGAAGGCGCCGACGTCGATTCGGTAGCGGGCGGTGATCTCGACGGCACCAACGAAGTGCTCGTATCGATCAACGGTTCCAGCCCGATCGCCATTACCAACGTCGGAAAAATCAACGTCTTCGGCGACGATCGCTCCGGAATTCCCAGCACCGGCAACGATGTCGATACGCTCGTCGTCACCCCCTATGCCGACGACACGACCGCCGGATGGGGCATCGACATCAGTTTCGACGAAGGCAATCCGGTCGACGATAACGCCGGTGATCCCGACCTGATCGTGTACAACGCCGTCGCCGGCGTGTCGGAGGACATCTTGCTGGCCCCCTCGGGGGCGGGCGACGGCCAAGTCCGCGTGACCAATGCTGTCGACGGTTCGGCGGTCACGGTGATCGACTACATGAGCAATACCGGCTTCATCGTCAACGGCAACGACGGCACCCAAGGCGACGTCGACTCGCTAACCGTCCGCGGCACGGCGACGAACAACATCTTTACGATCGACGGCACGACGATCGACGTGGCGGGCGTTCTCTCGGTCGACTACACGAATTTCAATGTCGTCAACGCCCAAGGGGCCGGAGGCGTCGATTTGTTCGACGTCACCCCGTCGGCCGTGCAGGTGAACATCGACGGCGGAACGCCCGACGGCACGATCCAATCGGCGGGCGACATCTTGAGCGTCGATCCCCTCGCGGTGCCTTTCAACGTGGAACTGGGGCCCGACGGCGATCAGGGCACGCTTACCGTGCTCGGTAGCGCCCCGATTTCGTTCGATCGGCTCGAAGCTCTGATGATCGGCGGCGCCCTCTACACGCTGCCCGACTTGAACGAGCCGAACGACTCGTTGGCCGATCCAACCGTCCTCGGTTCGTTGCCCAACATCACGATCCGCGACCTGTCGGTTCATTCGAACCAGTTGGGAACGACCAACGAAGACTATTACCAAATCACGGCCCACGATAGCGGTGCCTTGTTGGTATCGGCCTACTTCACCGCCGACGGAAATCCGGGCAACGCCGTGGGCGGTACGCTGCACATCGAGTTGCTCGATTCGGCCGGCAACCTGATCGCCGCGGGCGCAGTCGTGCCCGGCGGGGAAAGCCTTGCCGTGCCGGTCGTCTCGCAAGAGCAGTACTACCTGCACGTCGTCAGTCTCGACGGCGATCCGAACACGTATGATCTGGAAATTGAAAACTTCGCGGCACCGGCACCGACGGGCGTGGATATCCACCCGGCACACGATACGGGCCGCTTGGGAACCGACGACATCACGAACATCGACACGCCGCAGGTGCTCATCCAGGCATGGCTGAGCGACCTGGCCGCCAAGGGCGTTCCCGTCCTCACGGCCGCTCAAGCAGCCGCCGGAACGCCGGGCCTGGCCGTCGAGGTGTTCGTCAACGGTACGAGCGTCGGCTTTGCCGACCCGATGGGCGCTTCGAACAACCTCTTCTCGTTCACGATGCCCGCGGGATTGCTGACCAGCGGTCTTCCCGGCGGATACACCGGCGATCCGACTGCGTTTGGCTACCTCAACTATGTCAGTGCCGCCGTGCGGGTGATCGACGGGCAAGCGATTCCGCACTCGTCGACAAGAGAGCTTTCCACGCCTCTTTCGCTTACCTACGACGCCCAAGCGCCCGACATTTCCATCGCCACGTTGAACTTGGTACCGACCAGCGACTCGGCCGTCGTCGGCGACGGCGTCACGCAGGTCAACGCGCCTGCATTCCAAGGGGTGGCGGAAGCCAATTCGATCGTGCGGTTGTACGCCGACGACCAACTCGTCGGTCAGACGATCGCGGGATCGGATGCCACCGACGGCATCATCGGCAACGGCCTGGGAACGTGGGAAATCACCAGTGAGCCGCTGGCCGACAAGGTGACGCCCTACGCCATGACGATCCAACTCGAGGACGTCGCCGGAAACGTCACCGATCGCGCCGACAGCCCGGTCGTCAACGTCCTCATCGACACGTTGATTCCCGAGCAACCGACCGTCGATTTGCTGAACGTCGACGATACGGGTTCCTCGGAACACGACAACATCACGAAAGGCAGCGCCGTCCTCGGTAACGGCGTGGTCACGCTGCGTTACACGGCCGACCGCCACAACGACGTCTACATCAAGGACGGCGACCGGGTGATCGCCGGTCCGTTCAACACGGGCGTGGGAAACGACGGCACGGTCGTCATCGACTTCTTCGCGGCCTCCACGTTGACGACGTTCCCCGTCGAAGGCCCGCACCAAATGTCGGTCGAGGCGGTCGATTTGGCGGGCAATCACAACCAGTCGGAACCGTTGCTGATCACGATCGACTTCACGGCGCCGGTCGCGCCCACCTTGGCGTTGGCGGCCTATGCCGACTCGGGCACGCCGGGTGACGGCCTGACCTCCGTCGCCGCCCCGGCGGTTACCGGTCTGGCCGAGGCGAACTCGATCGTCCGCGTGTACGCCGACGACGGCAACGGGCCGGTTCTCGCCGGTATCGGTATCGCTCAAAGCGACGAAAGCGACGGCGACCCGACCGATGGTCTCGGAATTTGGGAAATCACTCTGGAACCGCTGGCCGACGGCACGTACACCTTGACGGCCGAATCGGAAGACTTGGCGGGCAATATCAGCGACGCGGGCGAGCCGATCCAGATCGTGATCGATACGACCGGCCCGCAACGTCCCACGATCGACCTGATCGACAGCGACGATACCGGCTTGTCGGACCTCGACAACGTCACCATCGGTGATCCGACACAAGGCAACGCGATCGTCGATATTCGAATCACCAGCGATCCGGGGACGGTCGTCGACTTGAAGGACGGCAACACCGTGATCCTGGCCGGTATTCCGATCGGTGCGAGCGGCGAGGCGGTCGTGACCGTCGACTTCAACGCTGCGGCGCTGGTCAGCGGCTTCCCGGCCGAAGGCCCGCACCCGCTGTCGGCCGAGGCCTACGATGCCGCGTCGAACCGAGCCCAGTCGGAACAACTCTTGGTCACCGTCGATAACACGGCACCTCCGGCCACCATGCCGATGTTGGCCGACTACTCCGACAGCGGCGCCGTCGGCGACGGCATTACCTCGGTCGTCGCGCCGGCGTTCCACGGTCTGGCCGAAGCGAACGCAACGGTCCGATTGTACGCCGATCGCGGCGCCGGTCCCGTGCTCATCGGCGAAACGGTCGCCGGAAGCGACGAAAGCGACGGCGTTCCCACCGACGGCCTAGGCGTGTGGGAAATCACCTCGGAACCGCTTACCGACGGGTCGTACACGATTTGGGCCGAAGTCGAAGACCTTGCAGGGAATGTCAGCGACGCAAACGACAACGTCCTGCTGGCGTTGCCCGTGACCGTCGACGCCACGGCCCCGCAACGGCCCACGATCGACCTGATCGACGCCGACGATACCGGCGAGCACGACAAGGACAACGTGACGATCGGCGACCCGACTCAGGGCGATGCGATCGTCGACGTGCGCATCTCGGCCGAGGTCGGTTCGACGGTCCGGATCAAGGACGGCGAAACGATCATCGACTCGTTCACCTTCGATGCGGCCTTCGACCTCACCGACGGCGTGGTCGACGGCTTCGGGGTTCGAACGATCGACTTCAACGCCGTCGAAACCACCTACAACATTCCGGCCGAAGGCCCGCATCCGTTGTCGACCGAAGCAGTCGATGCCGCGGGCAACTTCACGCAGTCGGAAGAGCTGCTCGTTACGATCGACCACACCGCTCCCGATGCCCCGTCGGTTCCCGATTTGCTCGACGACAGCGACAGCGGCGCGTTCAACGACGACAACGTCACGAACATCAACGCCCCGGCGTTCTCGGGCACGGGTGAGGCGAATGCCATCGTTCGCATCTATGCCCAAAGCACCGGCGGTGCGCAACTGGTGGGTATCGGCCGCGTGGGCAGCGACGAAAGCGACGGCGTTCCCACCGACGGCTTGGGAACTTGGGAAGTCACGATCGAGCCGTTGGACGACGGCGTCTACTCGATCTGGGCGGAACTGGAAGACCAGGCCGGAAACGTCTCGGACGCCTCCCGATCGCTGGTCATCGAAATCGATACCGCGAAGCCGAACACGCCCTACCTCGACTTGTTGGGCGAGGACGACTCGGGACGCAGCAACGTCGACAATATCACCAACGTCAACACGCCGCGGTTCTCGGCGTCGAGCCACGACCCGAACGCGGGCAGCCACATACTGGCCGAAAATTATCGCTTCCGAATCTATGATCGAAGCGAGACGGGCGGCGAAGTTTTGGTCTACGACAGCGGCGCCCTCGGTGCCGCAAGCGACGTGACGACGCCGCCGTTGGGTGCTTTTGCGGACGGCGTCCACAACTTCAAACTCGAAGTCGAAGACCGTGCCGGCAACATCAGCGACGACTTCCTGTTGCCGGTCGTCATCGACACGATCGCGCCCGACATCTCGATCGGCTCGCCGGCAACCGTTTTTGACGGTCTCCACCCCGACAGCAACAGCGGGGTCGACGCTTTGCCGGCCAGTCTCGACGACATCATCACCAACGACACCGTCCCGACCTTCTGGGGCACGTCCGAGGCCGACGCACTCATCCGCATGTCGCTCGATACCAACTTCAATGGGGCGCTCGATCCGGGCGATCCCACCATCGGCGAAGCCGTCACGATCCCCTTCGACGGGAACGAGGCTCAAGTGGGCGGTTGGGAGTTGACATCCGTCGTCAACTTCAACGATTCCACGTATGTCTCGCGCGACGGCCTGCGACGTGTATTCGGCCAAGCCGTCGATGTGGCCGGCAACGTGTCGGAAACCGAAAGCTTCGAATTCTTCCTCGACACGCAAGGGCCGCAGATCACCGGCGTCGCGATCACCGACGATCCGGCAACGCCGGAAGACGAATCGGCCTTCAATTTGTTCAATCCGAAACCGACCGACGGCCCCACGCCGTTGGTCACGAGCCTGTCGATCGACGTCCAAGACCTGCCGAACCGCGAGGCGATCATCGGCTACACGGCGTTGGCGAACGATCCCGGATCGGGCCTCTTGGCGGAAGCTGTCGGCAACTTCTCGTTGGTCGGCGACGCGAACGGCGAAATTCCGATCGCCTCGATCGAATTTCACCCGGCTCCGGTCGTCGTCGGTAACCCGGCTACCGGCACGATCGTTCTGAACTTCGCCGAAGCGTTGCCCGACGACCGCTACACGTTGACGGTTTCCGACAACCTGACCGACATTGCCGGAAACAAACTCGACGGCGAGTCGAACGCCGCCGAGCCTCAAGATCCGCCGGTGTTCCCCAGCGGCGACGGCAACAACGGCGGCGATTTCGTGGCGCGGTTCACCGTCGACAGTCGCCCCGAGTTGGGCACCTGGGCGGCCGGTCAAATCTGGATCGACACGAACGGCAACGAGGTCTTCGACCCCGAGAATCCCGACTACACGAACCGCGACCTCACCTACGTGATGGGGTACGCGGCCGACGACATCTTCGCCGGTAATTTCGGCCGGGAGACGGCCGACGGCTTCGACAAGCTCGCCGCGTACGGGCGTTTCGGAGACGATTTCCGCTGGTTGATCGACCTCGACAACGACGGCGTTGCCGACATCGAACAATTCGATCCGGCGAATGTGAACGGCTTGCCGGTCGCCGGTCGGTTCGACGACAACGACGTCAACGGGGACGAAGTGGCCGTGGTCACGGCGTTCCCCGCCGAAGGCTCTCCGTCCATCTGGTATTTCGATACCGACCACGACTTCCTGGTCGATACATCGTTGACCAGTGAACTCCGCGGATACCCGATCGTCGGCGACTTCGACGGCGACGGTTTCGACGATCTGGCCACATGGATGGACAATCGATTCCAGGTCGACTTGGCCAACGGCGTGCGTCGCGGTTGGGACGGCGTGGCCGACTACACGTTCGGCTTCGGGTTCCCCGGCGTGCGGGAACGGCCGGTGGCCGCCGACTTCGACCAAGACGGCTTCGACGACTTCGGGCTGTGGTCGCCCGATTCGAGCGGCGAAACGCCGAGCGAAACGGCGAACTGGTACATCCTCGTGTCGGCCGGTCGCAGCGTCCTCGATCGGATCACGACCGACCCGATCAGCGGCCAACCGGTGGTCGAGTTCTCACCGTCCCCGTTGGGTCAAGACTGGTACGCCCACTACGGCAACAACTTCGCCGTGCCGGTGGTGGGGAACTTCGATCCGCCCGTCGTGCCGCAAACCGATCAGCCCGAACCGATCATCACGAATGTGATCCAGATCGACGGCACATCGGGCGCCGACCGATTCGAGTTCACCGCCGGAGCGACCCCCGATTCATGGATCGTCAAACTCAACGGTGAGACGATCACCGTCGATCCGACGGCGACAGGCTTGCACTTCGTCGGCCAAGGCGGCGACGACGTGGTCATCTACACCGGTTCGGCGGGATCCGACGTGGTCGACCTCGCCTCGGGACGCGCGACCTTCGATTTCGACGGCTTCACGCTCGAAGTCTCCGGCGTGTCGCTTTACTCGGTCGATACGGGCGCCGGCTTCGACGAGGTGACGTTGCACGATACTCCGGCCAATGAATGGCTGGTCGCCTGGACCGATACCGCCTCGATGCGTTCCGACCTGACCGAGCAGGTGGTGACCGGCTACGAGAAATTGACCGCGATCGCCGCCAACGGCGGCCAAGACGTGGCCTTGTTGTACGACTCGGCGGGTAACGACACGTTCGTCGGCACGCCCGAGCGGGCCGTCATGTCGGGCGAAGGCTACTCGCTCGAAGCGGTCGACTTCGACTACGCTCACGGCATGCGGACCCAAGGCGGAAACGACGTCGCTCGCCTGTACGACTCGCCGGGGAACGACATCCTCGAGGGGCGGCAACTGTTTACCCGCATGGTCGGTGACGGCTTCTTCGTGCGGGCGAAGCAGTTCCCGGTGGTCGAAGCGTACGCGGTCGCCGGCGGGATGGACGTCGCTTCGCTCACCGATACTCCCGGCGACGAGACCTTCACGGCCGATCCTTCCGGTGCCGAATTGAGCGGCGACGGGTACACGATCCGCGTGGCCGGGTTCGACTACAATCACGGCTACGGACGTTTCGGCGGAAACGACGTGGCCCACTTGTACGACACCCCCGGCGACGACCGAGTCCAGGTCATGTACCGCTTCGCCAAGATCATGGGGACGGACTACTTCGCGCGGGCGAAGTACTTCAAGAACACCCAGATCCACACGAGCACCGGGAACGATACGGCCGTCGTCCTCGACACCGCCGGCAACGACTTCTTCACCGGGTCGGCGTCCGACTTCAAACTGGTCACTCCGAAGGAAACGTTCCAAGGCTTCGGATTCGACGACGTCAACGCGATCGCCAAGTACGGCGGACAAGACGTCGCCTTCCTGCTCGACTCGGCCGGAGACGACACGTTCGTCGGCGAAGGATCGATCGGCCAGATGAGCGGCGACGGCTACCATCTGCGGGCGGCCGCCTTCGAGTACATCCACGCGTACTCCCGCAGTGGACACGACGTGGCCTACCTCAAGGGCACCAGCGGCGCCGACACCCTCAACGCCCGTTCGACCTACGCGACGCTGGTCGGGTCGAATTACTTCCTGCGGGCGAAGGCCTTCGACGTTCTCTACGCCGAGGGCGGCGAGGGCAACGACGTTGCTCGACTGTTCGGAACGGCCGGTAACGAAACAGTCGTCGCCACGCGATCCGAAATCATGATGCAAGGCGACGGCTTCACGCATCGCACGAACGGTTTCGAAAGTGTCTTCGTCAACGGGGCGGGCGGAACCGACCAAGCCTCTTCCGACGGAGCCACCGTCGGCGGACAGTACGAACCGAGCAGCTTGAACGCCGATCAGATCACGCAGTTGGCCGTCCTGCTCGGCTTCGATCGGCTCGAAGCGAAGAACGTGCCGCCGCAACAGACGAACGAGGTGCACGAGGCCGTCGACGCGGTGTTCTCGTTGTACTGGGAAAACTAACCACCGGCGTGTGAAACCGGTATAGCAGCACGCCGTGACCGGCAAGATCATCGGCGATCGGGGTCGTTACGTCGACTTCGATCGCCTTTTTTCGGCGCGCCGCACGGGGCGTTCGTCCTAGGAAGGCACAAGGGGCTTTCCCCCTATGGTAGGGATTTTCCGGCGCGCCTTGCGAAATCGCCAAAACTCCCTCGATTGGGTGCTTGTTTTCGCCCATGACAAGACATAGCATCTAGCAAAACTTTTCCTGTCCCGCAAAGAATACCCCCAGCCTTTTTCGTCGGCGTTTTCCCGCGTTTTTTGGGGCCGGCATGACGGCCGACGCATCATGGAAGGGCACCATTCGGCATGCGTAGTGCCGAAGCTGATGTTTGTGTTTGTGTCATCGCACGTCCTGTGCAAGGAGGGAGACCCATGCTGTCACGTCACGTCGTTTTCGGCCTCACGTGCGCCGTACTGCTTTCTGCGTCGGCGCAGGCCGGCTTGTTCCATCGTGCCGCCCGCACGACGGCCTGCACCCCCTCGACGACCTGTTGCGTCGAGAAGACGGTCCTTTGCCCGCAGATCGTCACCGAAATGCGCACCGTCAAGTGTGTCACTTACGAGCCGCAAGAAGTCGAATACACCGTCAATTGTGTGAAGTGGATTCCGGAGACGGTCACCGTCGAAAAGAAGTGCACCGAATGGGTCCGCGTCGAAAAGACGCGGGAGGTCACCTACACCGTCTGTAAGCCGGTGTGGAAAGAAAAAACCTGCACGAAAACCGTCATGGTGCCACGCAAGGTCACCGTCGAAGGTACCCGCAAGGTGTGCAAGTTGGTGCCGTACGAAACCACGAAGACCGTTTGCGTCGACGAAGGCCATTGGGAAGAACGGCCGTGCGAACCGAATTGTTTCGGTCGCTGCCGTCGCTGCCGACATCGCTGCACGGCTCCCTCGGCCGCCTGCTGCCAACCGACCGAAACCGCGTGCGATCCGGTCCCCACTTGCTGCACGTGCAAGGTGTGGGTTCCCAACATCGTAAAGAAGGAAGTTCCGGTTACCTGCTACAAGCGGGAAATCGTCGAAGAACCGTGCACCTACACCAAGATCGTTTGTGAGCCGGTCGAAAAGACCTACACGGTTCGCTACTGCGAGTGGGAAAAGCAGGAAGTCACGAAAACCTGCAAGTATTACGTGTGCGAACCGCGGGAAGTGGTCAAGCCGGTCACCGTCACCCGCTGCAAGAAAGTGGTCGAGCCGGTCACCAAGAAGTGCATCAAGATGGTGCCGAAGGTGATCGAAAAGGAAGTTCCCGTCCGTGTGTGCAAGATGGTGCCGAAGACCATTTGCGTTCCGGTACGCGGCCACCACTGCCGAGCATGTGCGAAACCGGCCCCTACTCCTTGCTGTGAATGAAGTCCCACGATCGCGCCGTTGGTGACACCACCGACGGTGCTTGGGCGTTGAATTCGATGGACTCCTACAGGCGGGCGTGCCGTTTTCGGCGGCGTCCGCCTGTGTTCTTTCCCATCGACACTTTCGGTAAGCGGAGTATAATGGAATGTTTTCGCGCCTCGCGGCGGGCCTCCGCCGGGAGGTCCTCGTCGTTTCGCAGCTCGAAAATCACGGTCCCGGGTGGTCGTTCAATTTCGACCGCCGCCGGGGAGTTCGAACACAACCTCTAGGCACGCAAGACGTTACACACGGTTCAGACAACGCATGGACTACCTGCACAAGATTCGGAACATCGGCATTTCCGCCCATATCGACTCGGGAAAAACCACCCTGAGTGAACGGATCCTTTACTACTCGGGGCGGATCCATCGGATCGGCGAGGTCCGCGGCGACGGCCCCGGTGCCACGATGGACTACATGGACCTCGAACGGGAGCGCGGCATTACGATCACCAGCGCCGCCACGAGCGTCCGCTGGGGCGATACGCACATCAACTTGATCGACACGCCCGGCCACGTCGATTTCACCGTCGAGGTTGAACGAAGTCTGCGCGTGCTCGACGGCGCCATCCTCGTGCTCTGTGCCGTCGCCGGCGTCCAAGCCCAATCGCTGACCATCGACCGGCAGATGCGGCGGTACAACGTGCCGCGCTTGGCGTTCATCAACAAAATGGACCGCACGGGAGCCGACCCCGAAAACGTCGTTCAGCAACTCAAAGACAAGCTCGCTTGCGAAGCGGTACTCATGCAACTGCCCATCGGTCGCGAGGCCGACTTCCAAGGCGTCGTCGACCTGGTGACGTTCGAAGCCGTGTATTTCGACGGCGACAACGGTGAGCACGTCCGCCGGGAACCGGTTCCGGAATCGATGCTCGACCAAGCGCGCGAAGCGCGGCGTCATCTTCTCGAAACGTTGGCCATGTACGACGACGAGTTGCTCGAGGTGCTGCTTGCCGAAGAGGAACCGTCGGTCGACTTGGTGTATCGCGTGGCGAAGTCGGCGGTATGCAATCTGCAATTCACGCCGGTGTACCTCGGCTCGGCATTCAAGAACAAGGGCGTGCAGCCCTTGATGGATGCCGTGTGTCGTCTTTTGCCGTCACCGGTCGAAAAGCAAGTTCTCGCCCGGCCCGCCGGGTCCGACACGCCTTCGATGGAATTGGCCCCCGATCCCGAAAAGCCTGCCGTGGCGATGGCCTTCAAGCTGGTCGAAGACCCGTACGGCACGTTGACGTTCGTCCGCACGTATCAAGGCACGTTGGTCAAAGGCCAATCGTACGTCAACCAGCGAACGGGCAAGGTCGAACGGTTCGGACGAATCGTCCGCATGCATGCCGACAAGCGTGAAGAAATCGACCAGGCCGGCCCCGGCGACATCGTGGCCGTCATCGGTCTCGACGCCGCCAGCGGCGACACCTATGCCGCCGAGCGCGATTATTGCACGCTGGAAAGCATGTACATCCCCGAACCGGTGATCGAAATGTCGATCGCCCCCGTCGATCGTTCCGGCGCCGATCGCCTGGCCAAGGCCTTGTCACGGTTCCGTCGCGAAGATCCTACGCTGCGGGTATCGACCGACGAAGAAAGCGGCGAAACGCTGATCGCCGGGATGGGCGAGTTGCATCTCGACGTCTACATCGAACGCTTGCGACGCGAGCACAAGGTCGAAGTGCTCGTCGGCCCGCCCAAGGTGAACTACCGCGAAGCCCCCACCTGCGAGACGGAATTCAACGTTCGCCATCGCAAACAGACGGGCGGTTCCGGGCAATACGCGCACGTCGTGGGACGCATGGGCCCCGTTCCCGAAGACTGCGAAGAATCTTTCTTGTTCGAAGAATCGGTCGTCGGCGGTCGCATTCCCAAGCAATACATCCCCGCCATCGAAAAGGGATTGCGAGCTTCGCTGGAAAAGGGACCGCTGGCGGGTTATCCCGTCGTCGGCCTGCACGTTCACGTCGAAGACGGTTCGTACCACGAGGTCGACAGTTCCGAATTGGCGTTTCAGATCTGTGCGCAACAGATCATGCGAGAAGCGTTTCCCCGCACGAAGCCGGTCCTGTTGGAACCGATCATGCGGATCGAAATCGAATGTCCCGAATCGTCGCAGGGAAACGTCGTGGGCGACCTCGTTTCTCGACGCGGCATCGTGCACAACACGGTGGCATTGGGGCCGATCACGCGGATCGAAGGCGAGATTCCCTTGGCCGAGACCTTCGGTTACTCGACCAGCTTGCGAAGTTTGACGCAGGGTCAAGGCACGTTTACGATGGAATTCGCCCGCTACAAGCAAGTTCCCGCCTCGATCCAAGAGGAAGTCATCGCCGCACGCAAGAAGGCCAAGTTGGCGGGCGCACGATAGCCCTCGGCCGCGTCACGGCCTCCGCGTCGATGCTTCCCGCCTCATTCTCGCTTTGGGAGTGCCGGCATGACATTTCGCCTTGCGCGCCGAGATTTTCTGGCCTACGGAGGCACGTTCGGCTTGTTCGCCGCTTTTGGCGGTCGGCCTCGCACGACTTCGGCCGAAGAAGCCGCCACGTGTGCCGGTCCGCCTCGTTTGCTCGACGGCGGCAAGAAGTCGCACGGCTGGCTGAGTATCGCCGTCGGCCCGTGCGAAGGCGAAATCGTTCGGCGCGCGGGCCGTGAGATCGCAGCATCGCC
>CAYVVR010000037.1:0-4601 GCA_964454655.1 uncultured Planctomycetaceae bacterium
CGAAGACGAAATACGCCTCGCAGACGGCGTTCTTGATCAGCAAATTGAAAGGAGAATGAGATTTTCCACGGTTTAGGCCCAAGGAAGGTATGAGAAAATTGAGGGGGAGCCAGAGATGAGGTGGACAATGCAAGTTTGGGGTGAGGGGCGCGGCACGCCGACGTTGCTTCGCCGCATCATTGTGCCGGTGGTCGTCGGTTCGTTGTTCGTATGCTTTGCCGCGGCAAGCGGAAGGTCGGTCTCGGCGGAGGAGCCGCCCGCCATCAATCCGTTCGGCCCGGTGCATCAAGAACGCGACGACGCCGTGCCGGGCTATGTCGAGCTTTCCGACGGCACGATTTACTACGGGAAAATCTACATGACGCGCGATAAGCGTCTCAAAATTTACGACGAGTCGTTGAAACGGCAGCGGGAAATTCCGTTGAATCGCGTTTCGACGATCGAGGCCAAAGTCGTCAAGGAATGGATGGAGAAAGAGTGGCGGTTCAAGGAACTGGCCTTGAACGAAAAACAATACACCGGCCGTAGCTATCCGACGCGAGAGTACGTGCACACGATCACGCTGGACGACGGGCGCAAGATTACCGGTCCCTTGGCCGAGCTGATCTGTGTCGAAGCCGAGAACATGCGTTCGCCGGGCGATCGGGGCACGCGCCTTGAACCGATTCGCGTCATTTTACACAAGCGAGACAAAGGAGAATTCGGCGAGGATTTGAAGTCGCTCGTCTACGTAAAGCTGATTAAACTGGGGGAAGAAGCCTACGAAGAAGGCAAGAAGAAGGCATCGGCTTCGCGGCGAGTTCCTTCGCGAAAATGACGTGTCTTCGGATTGCAGGGCCGGCCCTTGATCGAGACGGTTGCCTGCGCAAAGATAAAGGCACCCGTTCGAGCGGGCTCGGTAGGCCCATTGGTCGATCGTCGGCACGGACGGCGGCGATGGGCAAGCTGAGCGGAACAGAGGCGGAGGTGTCGCTCTAGAGGCAGGGCGCTCTCCCGTCGACAGCGTGGACCGCGTTTCAGCCGATCGGCATCCTCTTGTCGGCGGCCGAACGGCGGACGGCAGCGAACGTCTTTTCTGAATTTAACAGAGCGCACCGGTGGTCGAAATCTCGCTGGAAAAGGGCTACAGCTTCACGACGATGCTGATCGTCCTGTTCGCGGCGATCGCGCTGGTGTCGCTGTTCTATTACCGGGCGTACCGCGAGCTCAAACGCGGGCAATGGCAACTGCTGCTGGGGCTTCGCATCGTCGCCATCGTGCTCATCGTGCTGTTGCTGTTCAAGCCTGTCTTCAGCTATTACAAGGAGCAAGAAAAAAAGCCTTCGCTGGCCATCGCGGTCGATACCTCGCAGTCGATGAGTATCACCGACGATGCGGGCGGAATTCCGCGGTTCGAACAAGTACGCACTCAGGTCCGCAATTGGATCGACCAACTGGGCGACGATTTTCAGATCGACTTGATCGCCTTCGACGAGCGGGCCCGTGTCTTGAAGTCGGTCGATGAGCTTCCGCGTTTGAAGCCCGACGGAAAGGCGACCTCGATTTCGCGCGCGTTGGTGGCGGCCGCCAAGGTGCTCTCGGGAGAAGAGGCCGAAGGGGTGATCTTGCTCTCGGACGGAATCCACAACTCGGCACGCGATCCGATGGAACTGGCGCCTCGCATGCCGGTTCCCGTGTATACCGTTGGGGTGGGAGCGAGCCTGAAAAGCAGCGTGTCGTTTCGAGACGTGCAGGTCACGGCAATCGATTGCCCGGAACGTATGATTGTCGACAATATCGCGCGGATCCGTGCATCGGTCGAAGGCATCGGGCTTGCCGGGCGAGTCGTCACCGTCGTTCTGACCGGCGACGACGAGACGCGGATGCAGCAGGAGTTGACGCTCGATGCACGCGAGGGTCCGCAACAGGTCGAATTCGAGTTTACCCCGCATCAAAAGGGACGGCACGTTTATACGGTTTCGGTGCAGGAGATCCCCGAGGAAAAAATCAAGGAAAACAATTCGAGATCGGCGCCGTCGTTGGTGGTCGAGGCCGGTATTCGGGTTTTGTACATCGAGGGGACGTTGCGGGCGGAATACGGCGCCTTGGTCGATCGTTTCTTGGCCAAGGATCCCGACTTGGAATTCTATGCCATGGTTCAAACGCGCCCGAACGTCTTCCTGCGCCGGACCAACGTCGAAGATTTGAGCTTCGACGGCATTCCCAGCGACGAGGCGACGATCGGTCAATTCGACGTGATCATCATCGGCGACTTGGATGCCAGCTATCTCCAAGAGCCCCAGCAGCAGGCCATCATCAAGCACGTGCGCGAAGGCGCCGGCCTGATCATGTTGGGCGGTTATCACAGCTTGGGGCCGGGAGGATACGGAGAAACGCCCCTGGCCGAAATCTTGCCCGTCGACGTCGGCAGTCGCGACATCGGCCAAGTGGAAGACGTTTTCCTCCCGCAGTTGACGCCCGAGGGGACGCATCATCCGATATTTGCCAACGTCGTCGAATTCTTTCCTACCCAAAATAGCGAGCCGAAGCTCGTCGGATTACCGCCGCTTGACGGATGCACGCGAATCGTGGGGGCGAAGCCGGGAGCCGTCGTCTTGGCGGTTTGTCCCCCCGCCGACAACATGCCGGTCTTGACTGTCATGCCTGTGGACAAAGGCCGGACGGCCGTATTTACGGGCGATACGACCCGGAAATGGCAACAGGGGCCGCGTGCATTGGATCAAGAGTCTCCGTTTTTGCGGTTTTGGGGGCAAATGGTCCGGTGGGCGGCCGGTCGATCCGATGAGGTATCTGCTGAAGCGAGCGTCACGGCCAACACCGACAAGGCCTACTACGAACCGGACGAGGCGATTCGAATTTCGGCGGTCGTCCGCAATGCCGAAGGTGAAGGAACCGACAAAGCCAAAGTTTCGGCTGTGATTCGTTATCCCGACGCCGCCGATGAAAAGATCACCCTGACGACCGTACCGGGGCCCGGGGGACACTACACGGCAACCTACGAACCGAGCGGTAACGGAACACTCGAGATCGAAGTGACCGCCATGTTGGGCGATCAGGAGCTCAAGGCTGAGAAGATCGTCGTCGAAGTGGGGCGTCCGTATCTCGAGTTCGAGAAGTTGGACCTGGCCGAAGACATGCTCGCTCAGATCGCGGGCGAATCCGGCGGACGCTACGTCCACATTTCGACCGCCGACCACCTGATCGACCAACTCGATCGGAGCGTGCGGAAGAAGAAGGTTTACGTGGAACGCCCGCTGTTCTGGCCGCCGCTGTTTTGGGCGTTGTTCGTCGTCGTCTTGACGACCGAATGGGTTTTGCGTCGGAGGTTCCAGTTGCGATGAGTCCGCAGACCGGCTACCGATACTTGGAACCTTCCGCCTTGGCGCGGGTGAAAAACCTTCAGATGGTCGCCCGCGGCGTCGTCGAAGGGTTCATCAGCGGATTGCACTCCAGTCCGTATAAAGGCTTCAGCATCGAATTCGCCGAGCACCGGGAATACGTTCCGGGTGACGATCCTCGGCACCTCGATTACAAGATGCTTGCCCGCACGGAACGTCTCTACATCAAGCAATACGAAGAAGAGACGAACATGCGGGTGCAGGTGCTCTTGGACGTGAGCGGATCGATGGGATACCGCTACGAAACCAAGATCACGAAGTTGGAATACGCTTGTTATCTCACGGCGATTCTGGCGTACATGATGACACGCCAGCAAGATTCCGTGGGACTTACGACGTTCGACGACGCCGTGCGGTTGGACATGCCCGCTCGGAGCTCGCCGCGTCATTTCAATGAAATGATGCGCGAGATGGAAAAGCTCGAGGCGGCAAACGAGACCAACCTGGCCGACGTGCTGCACAAGCTGGCGAATCGATTCAAGCGTCGTTGCTTGATCGTGCTGATCAGCGATCTATACGACGATCCCGACGCCGTGATGCGGGCGCTGCACCACTTTCGACACCGACGACACGAGGTGATCGTCTTTCACGTGTTCGACCAGGCCGAGCTGGAGTTTCCTTTCAAGGACGTCACCGTTTTCGAAGACCTCGAGACACACGAGCGGATCCAGGTCGATCCGGCCTATGTGCGCGATGTGTACAAAGAACAGATCGACGAGTTCGTCGGTGCCTATCGGCGCGGTTGTGCGGAAAGCGGTATCGATTACGTGTTGACCGACACGGCCGTTCCCTACGATTTCATGCTGTCTCAATACCTGGCCAAGCGGAACCGGCTATGATATTCGGCGCAGCGGCATTCCTATTGGCGACGCTTGCAGGCATCATTCCGGTGATCCTGCACATGATCAATCGGCAGAAGGCCAAGGAGCTGCCGTTTCCCACGCTGCGCTTCTTGAAAATCAGCGTCCAGAAAACCCGCCGCCGTCGTCAAATCCACGATGTGCTGCTGATGCTCTTGCGGATGGCGGTTCTCATCCTGATCGCGATCGGACTGGCCAAGCCGACGGTGACCAAGCTGCGGTCGCTCTTGGGCGGAACGAACACGGCGGTGGCGATCATCGTCGACAACTCGGCCAGTATGGCTTGGGAAGACCAAGGCGGTGTTCGTTTCCAGTTGGCCGTTTCGGCGGCCGAACAAATCCT
>CAYVVR010000037.1:4611-13840 GCA_964454655.1 uncultured Planctomycetaceae bacterium
AGGTGCGACAGTTGCTCGCGCAGGCATTGCAGGCAGGCGTCACCTACGAGGGAGGCGACGTCGGCTCGTTGCTCGAAGAAGCACGACGGCAACTTGTCGAAACCGACGCGGTCAACAAGCAGGTTTTCGTGATTACCGATAATCAGGCGGTCGCGTGGGAAACGCTGAAAGAAGGCGAGAATCGCACACGCGACAACGCCGAAGAAACCGACGATCCGGAAGAGCGAAAACGAGCGGCCGAAGCGGCGGAAATCCCCGTGATCGTCGTCGATTGCAATCGAGCCCCCAAGCCGAACGTCGCCTTGGCCGACGTCGAAATCAAAACCACGATTCCCGTCGCCGGCGTGCCCATGAAGGCGGTCGTTCAGCTTCGCAATGCGTCGAGCGTCGAACAAAGCCGGGTGATCGAACTGTACCTCAACGGCGAGAAGGTCGCCGCCGATACCGAGGTCAAAGTGCCGCCTTCCGATACGGCTGTAGCCGAAATCGTGTTCGCGCCCTCACGTGGTGGATTGCAGGAAGGCGAAGTTCGGCTCGCCGGCAAAGACGGCTGTCCGGCAGACGACCGATTGTTCTTCACGATCGAAGTCGACCCGGCGGTGCCGGTGGGGATCGTCGTGACCCAGCGACACGAGATTCCGTACTTGGACGACAGTTTCTATCTCGAACGGGCGCTCAAGCCGATCAACAAGCCGAATTGGGCGATTCGTACGAGCGTGCTTACCGTCGACGAGTTGGCGACCGAGCCGCTCGTGAACTACAAGGTTTTGTATATGGTCAACGTGCCGGCCCTGGTTCCCGAAACAGCGGCCCGTGTTGCGTCGTTCGTGGAACAAGGCGGCGCGGTCTTCTGGATCATGGGCGACGAGGTCGACGCCGATGCCTATAACGACATGAACGAACAAGCCGGTCGCCGGCTGTTGCCCGCAAAACTCAATCCTGTGCGGATGCCCGAGTTGGGCGGCGAACGCGACAGTTGGTCGGTGTCGTGGTTGAATCAGGAACATCCCGCGCTCGGATATCTCGTCGATCCGCCGTCGCTGTACCAGTCGGTATTGGTATACAAATATGTGCCGTGCGACACGGAGGAGTACGCCGATGCCGTGGTCCTTGCACGACTCGACGGAGAGGGCGATCCGGTCTTGCTTCAGCGACAGGTCGGTCGGGGGAGCGTCACCCTGTTGGCAACCAGCGCCCACGTGGGATGGACGAATCTTCCCTTGCGTCCTATCTTTGTGCCGCTGGCTGCCCGTTTGACGTTCGATTTGGCGGGCGTTGCCCCGGCGCAGCATCAGTCGATCGCAGGCACGCCGTTGGTCGTGCAATTGGAAGGGGCGATGTCGGCGGGGGGTATCGAAGTGTTGCCGCCGTCGGGTGCCGTCATTCGTCCCGAGTTGGAATCGGAAGACGGGCTTCCCCGCGAATTTCGGTATGAAGACACGCACGACGTGGGTATTTACCGTTTTCGGTTTGTGGGAGCCGGACAAGGGACGCAAATTGCGTATGCGGTGAATACCGATCCGGATGAATCCGATCCCACGAAACTACCACGCGAAGAACTGGAAAAGCGACTCGGGGAGACACCCGTGGTGTTCGCCGAAAATCCTGAGAACATGGCGGCGACGTTCGAGATGTTACGTAAAGGCCGCAGTCTTGCCGAGCTGTTTTTGGCCGCCGTCCTGATCGGGTTGGTGTTCGAGACGTTCATCTCGAACTGGTTTAGCCCGAAAGAAAAGGACCAGCAGGCCCGCTACATTCCCGGACGGCCCCGCGCTCGCCCCTCCCCCGCCACTTCGGGATGAAATCGAAACGTGCAATCGTTTGGGGGGGCGTCGATGAGGCGTCGATTTGTTTCATGCACGGTTGATGTTTGTGCCACACGCGGGAAAGAAACGCACGTCGGTTGCGACGACCGAGACCGTGTTTCCCGGGCGCAAGCGTCGTACCAATTCCGGCACCGCCTCCGTTTCGCGACACATGGTACAGTGATGATTGCCGATGTCGAATTGGACCCGGAGCACGCCGTTGTTTTCCTCTGCGCAGACGACGTGGCCGATGCCGAACGAGACTCCCTCACGCGCTACGTGCTCACCGGCATTCGGAAACAAAAAGAAGCGGTGACGCGGCACAACCATCGTGATTGCTGTTTCTGCCGTGGAAGTGCGTGAAAGGAAATGTAGCGGAACGACCGCACGCGTTCGACCGTCGCCGCAGGAAAACAAACCGCCGTCGGGCGTCGTGCAGAGGGTTCCTGTGAACAGTTCGATGCCGAACGGACTGGTCAGCGAAAAGACGAACGGATCGGCCGGCGATGCCGCCAGTTCGGCTCGTGTGCCCGCTTGCACCAATCTCCCCTCACGCAAAACGGCCACGTAATTTTCTTTTTGCCTGGCGACCTCCTCTCGATCGTGAGTGACGCACACGATCGTTTGGCCTGTACTTTGACGATGCGCATGAAGCAGTTCGATGAACGGATCGCGCGCGACGATATCGAGGTGTTTGAACGGCTCGTCGAGCAACAGACAATCGACCGGCTGAATGAGGACTTGGGCCAAAGCGGCGCGTTGGCGTTGGCCGCCGGATAGTTCATGAGGGTACCGGTCGAGAAGGTCTTCTATGTCGCAAGCAGCGGCCATTTCGGCGACCTTGCGGGCAACTTCGGTCGAAGAAAGACGACGCCAGCGGAGCGGCTTGAGCAGGTTTTGACGGACCGTCCACTGCGGCAACAAACCGTTGCCTTGGGGAAGGTAGGCGATCGACCGCCTAAACGGCGGGATTTGAAGCACGGGCTGCGAGTTCAACAGCACACGTCCGGCATCGGGAGGCGTCAGCCCGGCGATGAGGCGAAGCAGGGTCGTCTTGCCGCTGCCGGTCGGCCCGACGATCGTCCAGAAACTCCCTTGGCGAATCGTCAACGAGACCCCGTCGATTGCAGCGGCGTGCGACGCATAGCGTTTGGTTACTTCACAAACGTCGATGTTCATGACGGCGCGGTCTCGGGCACGTCTCCGGCCTTTGAACGGCTCACTTGGCGGTGAGCGGTGTCGACGGAGGCGGCTTGTCTAGTTTGCCGGCCCCCTATTCCGACGACTCGGGATCCGGCGCGTGGCGATGTCTAGCGATCTGGCCTTCCACCATGTAGATGACGTCTTCGGCGATGTTTGTCGACAGGTCGGCCAAGCGTTCGAGGTTGCGTGCGATTGCGACGACCTTGAACAGGGGAACGACCAACTCGGGCGATTCCGCCATCATCTGCTCGGCTCGACGGCGAATCGAGTGCTTCAGTTCGTTGACTTCCTCGTCGCGGCGACAGACTTCGCGAGCAAGTTGCGCGTCGGTGTTCACGAGACAGTCGAGGGCATCGCGGAGCATCGCGCGGACCTTGCTCCACATGCCTTCCAAGTCGAACGGAACGGCGAAGTTGGGCACCTCACACAGGGCACGGGCCTTGTGGGCGATGTTGACCGCCAGATCGCCCATCCGTTCCAAGTCGTTATTGATTTTCAACGCCGCAACGATGAACCGCAGGTCGACGGCCACCGGCTGGTAAAGCGCCAAGATCTTCAAACACTCTTCCTCGATTTCCACTTCGCGCTGATCGATCAGGTTGTCGTTGGCTTCGACGTTGTCGGCCAAGGTCGCATCACGATCGACGACCGCCCGAACGGCCGATTCGATCTGTTCTTCGACGATCCCGCACAGGCCGAGTAGGCTCTGCTTGAGACCGTCCACGGCATGATGAAAGTGTGAACTCACCGCGAATTCCTTTCTGCCCAATATGGGGGATTCGATTCACGTTCGCATTGTGCGACACCCGGCGGCATCGGTCAATTCCTCGCCTTCTGCTTCATACGCGTTATCTTCGCGGTTTTTTGTTTGTTCTCCGTAAGAAATTCGTTTCGAAATTGTGTGAACCGGCCGGGGGCATCGCAAAGGCATGATAAGGACACTTTTCCCGCCCGCTATAGGACCAAGTGCAAGTGTAAGTGCCTTGTTCGTGTTCTCCTCGCGATGCTGCTCTTGTAACTGTAGGAAACTTCGGGGGTTTGGGGGGGCTGTGGAGTCATTGTGGGCGAGGTCGGCTTGAAAGCAGCTTTCGCGCGTGTTGTGCCGATCACGTTACGTGTGGGAGCCGTTCTCCGTCCACGCAGAGGGATTTCGTAGCGACGGAGACAGCTTTGAAGAATTCAGTCGTCGTTTTCCCGTGATACAGGGGGGTCACTCGATGCATGGAGGTTTTTGGAAAGCCTTAACAGGCGCATTCGTCTTGGGAGCGGGGATCACCCTTGCCGGTAGCGCAGCAGGTCAGCAACTTATCGGTGTCGGAGATCCGGCTTACATCGTTGCTGATCAACATCAAGCTGTCGCAACGAGCATGGCAGAGGATGATCTCGCCCAACGGGTTGCCGATTTGGAAGCCGCTTTGAAAGGCATTCAAGACAAAGAAGCGGCGGCCAAGAAAAGTGCAGCTGGAAAATTCTCTGTGAGCGCCGGTGGGCGTATTTACACCGACGCCGTGTTCTTCGGGCAAGGCGCTTCGAGCATCGCGGCCTTCGGCGATGCCCAAGACACCGTCTACTTCCGGACTGCCCGCATCTTTTTGAAGGGAGACGGGTTCGATCAGTTCGGCTACAAGATCCAGATGGATTTTGCCGGCCGCGATTCGAATGCCGAGCAGCTCACGAAGTTTAAGGATGTGTATATCAGCATCAAGGAGCTGCCCCTTGCCGATCAATTGAAGATCGGTCACTTCAAGGAACCGTTCAGCTTGGAAGAGTTGACCAGTTCCCGGTTCATCACATTCATGGAACGAGGCTTGCCCGCGGTCTTCTCGCCCAGCCGCAACATCGGTATCGCCGCCTATCGCCACAGCGAAAACGAGCGAATGACCTTCGCTCTGGGCGGTTTCCGCACGATGCAGGACGATCCGCCCTACGCCTCGGATGACGACGGCGGATATGCCTTCACGATGCGTGCCACGTGGCTGCCCTGGTACGATGCCGCCACCAACGGTCGTGGCCTGCTGCATGTCGGTTTGGGTTACAGCTACCGCGACGTCGACAATCCGACGCAGCGCATCCGTCAACGGCCGGAAGTCGGCATCGGCCCGCGGGTCGTCGACACCGGTAGCATCGCCAATGTCGACGACATTCAGTTGCTGAACCCCGAAATCGCCTTCGTCTATGGTCCGTTCTCGGTCCAGGCCGAATACATTGCAGCCTTCTACGACACGGCTGCCGGTACCGGCGATTTCCACGGTGCGTACGTCTATGCCAGCTACTTCCTGACCGGTGAAAACCGCGTCTACAAGCGGACGGAAGGTCACTTCGATCGCGTCAAGCCGTTCGAGAACTTCTTCCGCGTTTGCACGTGCGACGGCCAACCGGCGACCGGTCGCGGTGCTTGGGAAGTGGCGTACCGCTACTCGTGGCTTGATCTGGACGATGCCGATATCGCCGTGTTCGGCGGCACGGCTTCCGATCACACGATCGGCGTGAACTGGTACATGAACCCCTACACCCGGTTGATGTTCAACTACGTGCACTCGCAAGTCGGTACGGCCGGCAACGGTACCGATGCCGACATGAACATCTTCGAGATGCGTGCACAAATCGACTTCTAGGATGAATGACCCGGCGGCCGGCCCTCGGGTAGGGCCGGCCGATTTTTCCCAAGCGATAATTTGCACGTTGGAAGGCGTGCAAGAGTTTGAACGGAGGTGTTGACCATGAAGTTCGTCCGGATGTCGCTTGCCTTGGCGATCGCACTGGCGATGGGCCAGTTTGCCATGGCAGATGGCGGTTGCCTTGGATCGCCGAACCATTGTGCGGAATGCGGCCGCCACGCTCCTTGCCAGAAGAAAGTCTGCCGTATCGAGTGCGGTACGAAGACGATCACCAAGCACTGCTGGTGCGTGGAAGAGGAAGACATGTGCACGATGCTTCCGCGGCTGTGTGATCCGTGCAAGTCGCCTTGCACGGCTTGCGGCGAGCCCGGTTGCGGCGATGTCGGTTGCCAGGCGGGTTGTTCGAACGGCTGTGCGCAGTGTGGCGGCCTGCGACAACTCGGCTGCAAGCCCGACAAGATCATTCCGCCGAAAACCGGTCGGGCCCGCACGACGCGGCGCCTGGTGAAGAAGGAGTACACGATCGAAGTGCCCGTCTACAAGACGGTCGTCGAATACGTGTGCGGTGCGTGCGGTGCCGAAGAAGCGGCGCCCGTCGAAGAAAAAGCGCCGACGAAGGCGGCTCCGGAGCCCGCTCCGTTGCCGAAGGCTCCCGAGCCCGTCGACCAAGCCGCGAACCTGGCTCCTCTCCCTCCGCTGTAATGGCGGCAGTCGCGGCTAAGCCGCGACAAGACGTTCTCTCCAACGACTGCAATAAGACGTGACCGAGCCGGCCGGTCGAGAGTAGACGCTCTCGACCGGCCAAGTTTTTGTACGTATTCAGAGACTTGGGGGAAGTTCGTGTCGGCGAGGGAGGGACGGTTGGGCCCCCTTGCGCGTAACCGAAATGGAAGCCGCGTGGACGGCGAAGCGTACCGCGTCGTCGAGGGCAAGACCTTCGGCGATCGCCACCGCCAAGGCGCCGTTGAGGGCGTCACCGGCGGCCGTGGTGTCGACGGCTTGCACACGCGGAGCCGGTATCGATGCCTCGACTTGCCCGCGGAGAATCGCCCCGTGAGGGCCCCGCGTAACGAGGATTTGTGCGACCGAGTGGTTCAGAAGTACCTCGACGGCAGCATCCAGCGAGGACGCGTCTGTGCTGAGGATCGCGGCCAACTGGAGGGTCTCGATTTCGTTCGGGGTCAAAATGTCGACATGTCGGAGAAGCTCCGGATCGGCCCATCCCGACACGACGGGAGCGGGGTTGAAGATCGTGGTCATGCCGCGATTTTGCGCTCGAGCTAATGCGAGGGCGACGGCATCGGGCCGAAGCTCGCCGCAAGCAAGAAAGACGCCGCCCTCGGGGAAGACATCGTCGGAAAGAGAGGAAACATAGGCGGCATCAAGATGCTGATTGGCCCCGGACGCTACGGCAATCATATTTTCGCCGTGTTCGTCGACGAGGATGACGGCGACGCCGGTAGCCACCTCGGGTACGGTTTGGACATGGCGACAATCGAGGTTTTCTTGCTTTAGGCTTTGAAGGGCCGCCCGTCCGTTGTCGTCGTCGCCTACGCATCCAAGGAAAAGCACAGGGGCTGAGACGAGCCTCGCCGCCGCGACGGCTTGGTTGGCGCCTTTTCCACCGAAGTTCCGGTAAAACGTGCCCCCGAGGACGGTTTCTCCCGGTGAGGGGAGACGCGGTGCTTGGATCGTCAGATCGACGTTGACGGATCCGAGGACGACAATGGGACGCATGGAAACCTCCGACGACAAGCCTGGAACGCCAAAAGTGCCGACAGCGGGTAAAGCTGCGGTGGTTGCCGAAATGGTACTTCACCCGCGGACGGGTCGCAACGACGTGGTGACGCGGATCGCCCGCTTCGCTACTTGCCGATGCAGAAACGGCTGAAAATGCGATCGAGCAGATCATCGGTATAGACGGCGCCGAGGATTTCTCCGAGGTGATCCAGGGCGACACGAAGTTCGGCGGCAATAAGCTCTTCCGGGGGGCGGTCGTCGATTAGTTGCAACGCATCGGCGAGCGCACGCCGAGCCTCACGCAACGACGTTCGGCAGCGTGCCGCGGTTGCAGGGACCATCGACGAGACGGATGACCGTTCCGTCAAACGCCGGACGATCGCCCGGCGCAGATCGGCGAGGGTAGTCGGTTGGTGAATACTGACTTGCAAATCGTGCTCGGGCAAGGTCGTCGCCGGAGGAAGATCCGCCTTCGTCAAGACGGTCAGAACCGGTTTGTTCGGAGGTAACGGCGGGTCGGTTCGCGCCGGTGCCGAGCGATCGATGCAGCGCACGATCAAGTCGGCACGTTTCAGAAGATCTTGCAGGTGTCGCTTTGCAGCTTGATCGACCGCATCGTTGAAGGCCGCGTCGTCGTATCCGGCCGTATCCGTCAGCCGAAAGACGACGCCGTCTTCCTGACATTCGCTCTCCAAAAAGTCTCGCGTCGTTCCTGGGGTATTCGAAACAATGGCGGAAGCGCCGTTCGACATGGCATTGAAGAGACTGCTTTTCCCTGCATTGGGGGCACCGGCCAAAACGACTAGAAAGGATTCATCCGTGCGGCTATCGGTGCGAATCGCCTGGGCGAGTTCGTCCAAGATAGCGATACAATCGGCAAGTGATTCCCGCAATCGAGTCGCGTCGAGAAAAGGCAGGTCTTCATCGGCGAAGTCGAAGCCCAACTCCAGCTCGGCCGACAAATCCAACAGTTTGTCGCGGGCTGCATAGAGTGGCGCGAATGAACGGCCGGAAAACTGACGCAGCGCGGTTTCCATTTCCGACTTCGTGTCGGCCTCGATGACGCCCAAGATGGCTTCGGCCTGCGGCAAGTCGATGCGTCCGGCACGGAAAGCCCGGAGCGTGAATTCGCCGCGTTCGGCCGGCCTTGCACCCGCTCGAAAAGCGGATTCGAGCACGGCTGCAAGGAGCACGGGGGCTGCCCATGTGTGGATTTCGATGGTCTGGTCGCCCGTGTAGCTGCGACCTTCCGGCCAGTACAGCACATGGCAGGGAAACGATCCCAGCTCTCCGGCGAACAGGTCGACGTCCCGCCATGCCCGGGGACCGTCGGGCGGCGAGTCGGGAAACGGGGCGGAAACCGCGTGATCGCCGTCGGGCAAGGCACGCAACTGCCGGAAGATCTCCCACGCCCGCGGCCCGCAGATCCGGATCAAGCCGCGTGCGGCACGGCCCTGAGCCGATGAGATGGCGGCGATCGTGTCGTCAACCGAGTAGGCCATAGGATGGATCGACGGGAGTCGGCGCGAGCGGCCGAACGACTACCGAAGGCTCAGCGTTTGCGGTTGCGTTTTTTCCGTTGAGGTTTCGAAGTGTCTTGTCGCCCTTGCGGCGAAGCGATCTCGTCGAGCCATTTCGTGATCTTCTGGACGGTCGGATTCGGCTTGCCGTCGGCCTTGGCGCGCGTCGCTCTCGCTCCCGATCGTTTGGCGGGCGATTCGGCTTGCGTGGTCGGGGGCTTCTTCTCGGTGGACTTGTCCGAGGCCTTCGGCAGCAGTTTTCGTTCCGCCATGCCCCAAGCGCTCGAGGCGATGAAGTACAAGCACAATCCCGAGGCGACCTTGTAGAACAAGATGCCCATGA
>CAYVVR010000038.1:0-13674 GCA_964454655.1 uncultured Planctomycetaceae bacterium
GACGTGCCGGCATCGACACGCGAGAAGGGCCAACAACAAGTCGCAACCAATCCCAACCACACGAGCACCGTGGAAGCACGCACCGTTTCGTCCTCCGTTTCAATCGGATCGAGTTTGTTCGGACGGGTCGTTCAATCGCGCAAGCCCCGTGTCGCCGGTTTCTTCGATCCACCGGTCGAGACGCGCCCGCAAATCGTCGAGTACCTCGCGATACTCCGGTGCATCGGCCAGGTTGTGAAGCTCGAAGGGATCGCGTTTTAGGTCGTACAGTTCTTCGGGCGGCTTTCGCTCGGCCAAGAGCAAGCGTTGCGCCGCGTCGAGTTTACCTTCGGCCGCCAGTCGCCGCATGACGGCCAACATGGGGCGGTTCTGTTCGACGTACGGCGGCTCGCGATATCCGTAGTGAGGCTTGTAGTTGCGGATGTACTTGTACCGCTCGGTTCGCACGCACCGGATGACGTCGTCTACGTCGTCGATCAGATCGCGTGCCGCGAAGATGCAATCGCGTCTTTGGGCGTGCGGTCCCCACAAGGGACGGCCGTCGAAATGCTCAGGCACGGGAATTCCGGCGAACGCCAATACCGATGCCGAAACGTCGAGCATCGACACCAGCTCGTCCCGCACGATGCCTCCTTTTTCGCCGGGAATACGAACGATCAGCGGCACGTGGATGCCCCCGTCGTACAGCCAGCACTTGCACCGCAAATGACAGCGGCCGTTGTCGCCGCAAAAGATCACGATCGTGTCGTCGGCAAGGCCTTCACGTTCCAGTCGTGCAAGGATTTCGCCGACTTGGGCGTCGATGTACTCGATCGCGTCGAGATAGCGAGCCCAATCCAAGCGGCACTCGGGGTGATCGGGATAATACGGCGGCAAGACGACTTTCTCGGGATCGACCGGATGCGGCGAACGTCGTCGGACTTCGATCCAGTCTTTCGCCCAACCGCTCGGCTGGCGATGCGTGACCCACAAGGTGATCTGCGCGAAAAAGGGCTGTCCGGGGCGTCGATCCTTCCAGTCGTTTCCGTCGAACAAATGCGGCCACTCGAAGTTGAGATCGGTCTTGTTCGAGTAGCCGCACCCCAAAGCCGTAAAATATCCCGCCTGTTGTAGGTAATACGTGATCGGCTTGATGTGGGGCGGAAGAACGACACCGCGTCGGCGTTGATCTTGGGTGTCGGTGCGGGTTTGGTACACGCCCAACATCATCGCGTTGCGCGACGGCGTGCACGAAGGGGCCGTGGTGAAGGCCCGGGCGAAGCGCACGCCGTCGGCCGCCAAGGCGTCGATGTTCGGCGTGTGGACGGCCGGATGCCCGTAGCAGGAAAGCTCCGGGCCGATATCTTCCGCCATGATCCACACGATGTTCGGCCGTTCGGCGGCAAAGGCGATTCCGCCCGATGCGAAGACCGTCGCGACGATCCCGCAAAGCAGCCGCTTCCAGACGGTTCCCTTCGGCCGTCGTTCGAAATTCCCCCCGTTTCCTCGTTTGGTGCCGTACAACATGGGCTTCCTCCTCTTGTTGCCGTCGGCGGCACGTGTCCGCGGGGGGACGAATCGTCACGTCGCCTTGTCACGAAAAATATCGTCGTCTCGATCTCAATCGGTCGTTCCTTTGAGATAGCGGATGCGCCGGGCGACTTCGCCGGAAGATTTCACCCACGGCGCGTTCGCCACCTGGGCGAAGTCGAACGGTAGGTTCGTCTTTCCGTCTTGCAACAGAACGACCGTATTGAGAATCAAATTCGCTTCGACCGGATCGGTGGTCTTATTCAAGATGTCGACCAATGCCGGCCGCGGATCGCCCGCGCCGACCAGGCCGACGAATTCGGCCGCACGGGTGCGGACGAGCAAATCGTCGTCGTCCCACATCGCTTTTCGGGCCTTGTCGACAAAGCAAGTTGCCTGTTCGCCGAAGCTGCTGCACACGATCCACGCCCAGTAGCGGGCAAGCGGATCGTCGTCGGCGAAGGCCGCTTCGAGTTTCGGTTTCGCTTCGTCGAAGGGGACCAGTTCCAAGTCGGCGATCGCCAGCAGGCGGGCGATGCGATCTTTGTTCGCCCGCGCGTAACCGAAGCCGTCGGGCGCCCCCTCGCGCAGAAACACCGGTTCGGGAATCATGCCCAAATCGGGCAAGTTGCGCATCCGGCGTTGCACTTCGCGACGCATGTCGGCCAGCACATCGGCATACGCCGGATCGTCGGCCAAGTTGTGTACCTCGTGCGGATCGTTTTCCAAGTCGTACAGGCATTCGGGCGGACGGGCTTCGAAGAACGCCGCCTGCGCCGCGTTCAGTTTCCCTTGCCGATACAATGCGAGCCATTCGCGATAGGCGGGCTGCTTGTAGCGGTACTCGTTGTACAAGCCGTCGAAATTGAACGGTTGGTAGCTCCGGTGATAGCTGTACTTTCCTTTGCGGAAGAAGCGAACGAGATCGTACTTTTCGTCGAACCGCTCGGCGTATCCGTAGGTCGTGTTGCGGCGGTTCAATTCTTCCAGCGTCACCCCCGGCCCCAAGAAAGGACGTCCGTCGATTCCCTCGGGAATCGTCGCGCCCGCCAGGTTCAACACCGTGGCCGACAAGTCGATGAACTCGACGAACCCGTCGATGCGCGAGCCCGGTTCGGCCGGTACCAGGTGCCGGAAGTTCTTCGGCACGTACACCACCAGGCCTACGTGAAGACCATCTTCGTTCGCGTAGCCTTTGCTGCCGGGCAAGACGCCTCCGTTGTCGCCGAAGTGAAAGATGAACGTGTCGTCGAGCAGTCCGTCGGCCTCGAGTTGCCGGATGAATTCGCCGATTTGGGCGTCGACTTCCGTCTGCGCGTCGAGGTAGTCGGCGTACTTGTTCCGGAACAACGGTGTATCGGGATGATACGGGAAGACCTCGACGTCGTCGGGATTCGTCTTCAACGATTCGTCGGGCCGATTGCGAAACAACTGCCCTTCGTGCGTGCGGCCGAAGTTTTGCACGTGAAAGAACGGTTGCCCCGGCTTGCGGTTGCGATAGGTCGCCTTGTTCGACGATTCGTC
Source organism: uncultured Planctomycetaceae bacterium (assembly GCA_964454655.1). Taxonomy (GTDB): domain Bacteria; phylum Planctomycetota; class Planctomycetia; order Pirellulales; family Thermoguttaceae; genus CAYVVR01. The sequence continues at coordinate 3,034 of CAYVVR010000038.1, forward strand.
CCACACGCCTTCTTTTTCTTCGGGCAAGAAGTTGTAGTCTTCCTTCGCGTTGTTGGTGGTGTAATAACCGATCTGTCGCAGGTACCAGGGGAACATGTGCAAGCCCGGAGGCATCTTCACCGGTTGTTCCTTGCGATGCCACTGCACGCCCAGCCGCGGCGCATAGCAACCGGAAATCAACGTGCTGCGGGCGACCGAGCACACCGGGGCGTTGCTATAGGCGTTGTTGAACACCAAGCCGTGCTCGGCGAGGCGTTCGATATTCGGCATGGGGGCGCCCTTGGGATTGTACAGACGGTACCACACGGCCGAATTGTCTTCGCTGGTCAACCAAACGATGTTCGGGCGTCGCTGTTCGGCCGCCGCAAAGCCCGCCCACAAGCAGGCCGCCGACAGCAACAAGAACATTCCGCACCGGTTGCGAATCATGGTCGCCTCCCACGCGTATCGCTTTATCGATTAAGGAAAGAAAGTTCGAGACGTCACGCATCTTGCTGCGCAAGGGCTATCATACCTTCGATGACGGCCGAATGCCCAAGCGCAACGCGCTTTCTTCGAGGAAATCGCGGCGCGCGACAAACATTCTCAGGGCGACCATGAAAAAAGCCGCACCGCGGGGTTGCGATGCAGCCTGATCGTAGGCGGCTTGCGAATGCGACTATCCTTTGACCACACCGATCGGGCGCAGTCGTGCCACCTTTTTCGCCAATCCGGCGCGATCGACGACGTCGACGACCACAGAGACGTCTTTGTAAGCCTCGGGTTGTTCTTCGGCGAGGCCGCGCCGACTTCTCGCCCGGGCGATGATTCCCTTGGCTTCCAATTCGCGGTCGATGCGGCGTCCTTCGGCGTTCCGAATCGCGGCCTTGCGGCTGAGGACGCGGCCCGCCCCGTGGCAGGACGAACCGAACGAGCGTTCCATGGCGGCCGGTTGGCCGACGAGCACCCAGCTCTCGCTGCCCATGTCGCCGGGGATGATCACCGGTTGGCCGATATGCCGGTACGCTTGGGGAACCTCGGGATGCCCCTTGGGGAACGCGCGGGTGGCACCTTTGCGATGGACGCACAATTGCTTCTTGCGTCCGCCGACATCGTGTTCTTCCATCTTGGCGATGTTGTGGGCCACGTCGTACACCAAGTGCATGTCGAGCTCTTCCCACGGACGGCCGAAATAGTGTGCGAACGATTCGCGGGTCAACCACATCAGAAGCTGCCGGTTCGCCCAAGCGAAGTTGGCCGCCGCACGCATGGCCGCTAGGTACTTTCGGCCTTCGGGGCTGTTCACCGGGGCGCAAGCCAGTTGCCGGTCGGGCAATTCGATGCCGTACTTCGACGGCGCATGTCGCATTTCGCGCAGGGCATCGTCGCACACTTGGTACCCCAAGCCGCGGGAACCGGAATGGATCATCACGCACACGGTGCCCTCTTTCAGGCCCATGGCCGCTGCCGCTTCGGGATCGTGGATTTCGTCGACAACCTGCAATTCGAGAAAATGGTTGCCCGAGCCGAGCGTGCCGCACTGGTCGCTTCCGCGTTGCTTGGCCCGGTCGCTCACCGCCGCCGGATCGGCACCCGGCAGGCACCCTTCGGCCTCGGTGTGGGCGACGTCTTCGTCGGTCGCCAATCCGCGTTCGCGCAGATAGCGCACCCCCTCGGCCAACAGGCGGTCCATTTCTTTTCCGCCGAACAGATAGGGGCCGCCGGTCCCCACCCCGGCGGGAATATCCCGAAACAGGTGCGCGACCAATTGCTTGGCCTGCTTGCGGATCTCGTCGTATTCCAACCCGGTACGCATGAGGCGAACACCGCAGTTGATGTCGTATCCCACACCACCGGGTGAAATGACGCCACCTTCTTCCGGATCGGTCGCCGCCACCCCGCCGATACAAAACCCGTAGCCCCAATGGATGTCGGGCATGGCCAAACTGGCCTTTTGGATTCCGGGCAGACAGGCCACGTTGCTCACCTGTACCGGGGCCTGATCGGCGCAGATTTGATCGATCAACCGCTCATCGGCGAAGATGCGGCCTTCCACCCGCATTCCGAGACGGGCATCCTTCGGAATGCGCCACGTCGTGTCGTCGATTCGCTCCAACGGTCCCTGGTAAGCCTTGTCGGCCATGTCGTCTTCCTCGCTTATCATCCTTGTTTGCTTGCCGCAAGTCTCCAAGACAGGCAAACGGCGATTCGAAACCGGTGCGTCATTCATTGTTCGGGCTTGGGGCGGTCGAAGCCAATCCCTTTTCGGAGCGAAAAAGCCTCCACCGCCGCCCTCTCGGCCCGAGTCGGTTCCAAGATTCGTCACCGTCGGCAAGGTATCGCGATTGGGAAATTCAGGAAAACGGAATACAATCGAAGGGTTCCTGAGTCTGATCGATAGCAATCCTCATTCGAACACACGACAAGCCGATGGCAGACCCCGAATCTTCCGGCACATCGATGATGGATACGGCAGCGGCGCCTTTGGTTCGCGTCGAGAACCTGCACACGCACTTTTTTACCGACGAAGGCGTCGTGAAGGCGGTCCAAGGGGTTTCGTTCGAGATACCACGCGGCCGCACGCTGGCATTGGTGGGCGAATCGGGGTGCGGCAAGTCGGTGACCGCTCTGTCGCTGATGCGTCTGGTGTCGGCCCCGGGCAAGATCGTCGACGGCAAAATCACCTTCTTCGACGAAACCGACGGCGAGATCGACATCACCGCCCTACCCGAGCGGGAATTGCGAAAGATTCGCGGCAAGAAGATCGCGATGATCTTCCAAGAGCCGATGACGTCGCTCAATCCGGTGTTCACCGTCGGCGCGCAGATCGTCGAGGCCTTGCGGTTGCACACCGACCTGTCGGCCGCCGAAGCAAGAGATGCCGCCATCGAGATGCTCGCCAAGGTCGGAATCCCCGATCCCGCGCAACGGTTCCGTGAGTATCCGCACCAGTTTTCCGGCGGTATGCGCCAGCGGGCGATGATCGCCATGGCGCTTTCGTGTCGGCCGCAACTTCTGATCGCCGACGAACCGACGACCGCGCTCGACGTTACGATCCAGGCGCAAATTCTCGAACTGCTGCGCGACTTGCAGCAAGAGCATCACATGTCGATCTTGCTGATCACGCACGATTTGGGGATCGTCGCCGAGACCGCCCAAGACGTGGTCGTGATGTACGCGTCGAAGATCGTCGAACAGGCGTCGGTCGACGAGGTCTTCGGTCGGCCGCTCCATCCGTACACACGAGGGTTGTTGCGGTCGCGGCCTTCGTTGGGTCAATCGAAGAGCGAAAAGCTCGAAACGATCGAAGGGATGGTGCCGAGTCCGCGGGAATTCCCGCCGGGGTGTAAGTTCCATCCGCGATGCAAACATCGCCAAGCGCGCTGTGAGCGCGAAGAACCGGAATTGGTCGAAATCGAACCGGGCCATTTCGCCCGCTGTCACTTTGCCGACGAGTTGGCCGATGCGTAAACCGTTGCTTGAAGTCGAACACCTGAAGAAGTATTTTCCCGTCCGCAAAGGCATTTTTTCGCGGATCGCCGGGTACGTGAAAGCCGTCGACGACGTTTCTCTGACGATCGCCGAAGGCGAAACGCTCGGCCTGGTAGGCGAGTCGGGCTGCGGAAAGACGACCACCGGCCGCACGATCTTGCGGCTGCTCGAACCGACTTCCGGCACCGTGTTGTTCGACGGCGAAGACGTGGCGGCCGCCAAGGGCGATACGCTGCGCAAGTTGCGGCAAAAGATGCAAATCGTCTTTCAGGATCCGTTCAGCTCGCTCAATCCGCGGATGACCGTCAGTTCGATCATCGAAGAAGGGCTCATCGTCCACCGCTTGGGCGATGCCCGCTCGCGACGAGAAACGGTCATGCAGATGCTCGAAAGCGTGGGTTTGCCCCCCGATGCGGCGAACCGCTATCCGCACGAGTTTTCGGGCGGGCAGCGACAGCGCATTTGCATCGCGCGGGCGTTGGCCGTCCGGCCGCGGTTCATCGTGCTCGACGAACCGATCTCGGCGTTGGACGTGTCGATTCAATCGCAAATCATCAACTTGCTGACCGAGCTGCGCAGCAAGTTCAATCTTACGTACCTGTTCATTTCGCACGACCTGTCGGTCGTCGAGTATCTTTCGGATCGCGTGGCGGTGATGTACCTGGGCCAGATCGTCGAAACGGCCGCATCGAGCGAGTTGTACGCCCGACCGGCGCATCCGTACACGCAGGCGTTGCTTTCGGCGATTCCCGTGCCCGACCCGAAAACGAAGAAGCAGCGAATCGTTCTCGAGGGCGACGTGCCGAGTCCGCGGAATCCGCCGCCGGGGTGCCGATTCCATCCGCGTTGTCGCTTCGCCGAAGAACGTTGCCGGAAGGAACAACCTGCGTTGTGCGAAGCCGCGCCGGGACATTTCGCCGCGTGCCACTTCGCCGAACGGTTTCTCGATGCTCCCGCCGAAAAAGCCGCCGGCTGATCACGGCACGTTAGGGCCGAGGGGCCACAATCGCACGTGTGCGAGGTATCGACGACTTTCAAGCCGCGGGAAAGAAAATACCGCAGGCGTCGGTAGAGGGTGAAGAACGCGTCAGTCGTCGGCCGGAGGTTCTTCCCGCACCAGGCGACTGATCTCTTTGAAGGCCGGATGGGCGGCCGTCTCGCACCACTCGAACATCGCGGCCTCGGTCGTGGTGAGGACGACACCCGACGTTTCCATCCGCCGCAAGGCGATTTCGTGATCCAGACGAAACCGCGAGCCGACGGCGTCGACCGGCAAAAAGACGTTCCAGCCTGCGCCCAAAAGATCGAAAGCCGTTTGGGTGATGCACACGTGTGTTTCGATGCCGCAAACGACGATCGTGTCGCGATCGTCGGCCGATAGTCGTTCGAAAAGTTCGCCGCACTCGCGGCAACTGAACATTTTCTTCGACGGCACCTCGCCGAGTCGCTCGGCCAATTCGGGCACCGTGGGGCCCAGTCCCTTGGGATATTGCTCGGTGCCCACCACGGGAATGTCGAGCACCTTGGCGGCGTCGATCAGTCGGCGCACGTTCCAAGCGATTCGCCGATTGCCGTCGATCAGCGGCAAGAGCTTTTCCTGCACGTCGACGACGAGTAAGGCGGTCGTCGCAGGCGACATGAGAAGCGGGCTGCGAGAGGGGAATGTCTCGGGTGCCATGAACCGATTCTCCTGCCGAACGAACGCCCGATCGGGGGCCGGTGTCGCCGCGTGCGCATGCGGCACGCGCAAGCCGCCCTTTCGCCGCGAAAATTACTTCTTGCGATGACGAATCTTGGATCGCATCCGACGTTTCTTGCGACCGATCTTGCGTCGACCTTTACCGGTTTTTTTCGTGCCCACGATCTACTCCGCTTGTGGATACTTGGATCAAAAACGAACGTGTGTGAACGATCAAAGCCCAGAACCGCATCCGGCGGTTCCAGCTCGAAGACATACTGGAAATCGAAGTCGACCGTCCTCAAACGGCATAGCGAAACGGGCGCACGATTTCCCGCGGAAACATCACGGGCGCGGCCCGACGCTGCGGATTCGGCGGAAGGAAGGCATCTGCCGGTTCGACGGCGGACGCGTCCCGCCCGAGAGGACAGCCGAAGCCCTCAATATACCAGCCTGGCGACCGTAGTCGCAAGGGGATGGCGGGGCGATCGTTGCCTAAAGCACGCACACTCGCCATTTTCCCTTCTTCGAGAGTCGCCCTTCCGGCTTGCCGCGCGGGTGTCGCTTGCGTGACGGGCGTGCCAGGGGCAGGCCGAGGGTCGTGATGTGATCGGTAGTCGAGAATCGTCGTCGGTGCCGAAACGGCGAAAATGGGGTTCTCTGCTTGCATCAGGCGTCGGCACCGGCCAAACTATTTGGTGCAAATAGGAGATCGTCGTAACGGGCCGACGTCGACATCCCGCCTTTCCATGTGCCGCGGCCGGTCCCGAGGACGTGACATCCGTCGTCACGGCGTCGCTCACCGCAAGCGTCTCCCGCGCCAAAGGGTCGAACCGGTTCGCCCCTTGCAGTTGCCGGAAGGGCTTGCGGCGGGAAGACACCGTTTCGAATGCTCGGCGATCGCGTCGGGGGTTCGGCGTGTGGAAATCGTTTCCGCGGGCGGTTGTGCGTTACGGGAAAGGCGCGGATCTCGGCATGCGGTCCCTCTTTCTACCCCATTGTTTGTCCTACCAGGAGTACCCGTCATGGCATTCAAGACCAGTCGTCGTCGTTTCGTGCAGACCACGGCAGCCGTGGGAATCGGATATTGGGTGGCCGGCGGTGTTCGCGCGCAAGAAAGCAAGTCGCCCAACGAACAAATTCAGTTCGCCTCGATCGGTGTCGGCGGTAAGGGCCAAAGCGACTCGGCCGATGCCGGCAAGCACGGCAAGATGGTCGCCATTTGCGACGTGGACGACCGCACGCTCAACGGTGCTGCAAAGCGGTTCGAAGGCGCGAAGTTGTACAACGACTTCCGCAAGATGCTCGAAGAGATGGGCGATCAAATCGACGCCGTGACCGTCAGCACGCCCGACCACTGCCACGCCGCCGCGTCGCTGATGGCCATGCGGATGGGCAAACACTGCTTCTGCCAAAAGCCCCTGACGCACAGCATCTACGAAGCCCGGTTGATGGCCAAAGTCGCCAAGGAAACCGGCGTGCAAACGATGATGGGCAACCAGGGAACGGCCACCGACGGCCTACGGAAGGCGGCCGCACTGCTGAAGGCCGGGGCGTTGGGCACGGTCACCGAGGTCCACGTGTGGACGAACCGGCCCATCTGGCCGCAAGGCGGCGAACGCCAACCCGAACAACCCGTTCCGCCGTACCTGCATTGGCAAGAGTGGATCGGCCCGGCGCCGTTCCGGCCGTACGCTCCCGGATACCACCCCTTCTCGTGGCGCGGTTGGTGGGACTTCGGCACCGGTGCATTGGGCGACATGGCTTGCCACACGATGAACATGCCCTACGCCGGGTTGGACTTGCTCAACCCGACCTCGGTTCAGGCCGAGACTTCCGGCCACAACGGCGACAGCTATCCGAAGTGGTCGATCATCACCTACGAGTTCCCGGCCAACGATTGGCGGCCCGCTCTCACGATGAAGTGGTACGACGGCGGTAAGCGTCCGCCGGTCGAGCTGTTCGAGGGCTTCGACGACCCGAAGGCGCCGAACCCCAGCGGTTCGTTGATCATCGGCGACAAGGGGAAGATCTATTCGCCGCACGACTACGGGGCCGAGTTCCGCATCATCGGCGAGAATGCCGACATGGAAGTGGAATTCGAGAAGTCGCCCGGTCACTTCGAAGAATGGGTTCGCGCCATCAAGGAAGGGAAGCCCGCGATGTCGAACTTCCCGAACTACGCCGGCCCGCTCACCGAGGTCGTCTTGCTGGGTAACCTGGCCGTCTGGGTCGCCAAAGAACCGGGCCTGGGCGAAAAGGTCGAATGGGACCCCGTCAACCTCAAGGTCAAGAACATCGAGGGCTTGGAAAAGATCGTCAAGCCGGAATACCGCGACGGGTATATCCTGGACGCCTGATCCAAGTCGCGCGACCGACTGCGGCGTCGCCCGCAGCGGTGTGACGATTCGATAGCGATTTCGCGGGACGTTCGCCTTCGGCGGGCCTCCCGCGTTTTTTCGTTTGCAGGCTGCCGCCTGCGTTTGAGGGACGGCGTCGCGGCGAACCGGCGAAATTCGGCAAAACGGGCATTTTCCACCGACAAGACGCTCGCTACGATACATCATCACATCATTGCACAACGATACGCCTCATTCGCATCTTGCAAGGAAGGACATGGACTCGGATCCCGCACGGAAACTCGGCCTCGTCGGTGCGACGAGTATCGGCGTGGGCGCCATCGTGGGCGGAGGCATTCTCGCCCTGGCCGGAACCTGTTTCGCCGCGACCGGTCCCAGTGCGGCGTTGGTTTTTCTCGCCAACGGCGTCATCGCTTACCTGACCGCCATGAGCTTCGCCGAGTTGGCGACCAGCTTTCCGCGATCCGGAGGAACCTACGTCTTCGCCAAGACCGTGCTTTCGGTCGAGGCCGCCTTTTTGGTCGGGTGGGTCGTCTGGTTTGCTTCCATCAGCGCGGCGGCGCTGTATGCGATCGGCTTTGCGCAGTTCTTCTTCGATCTGCTTCTGCACTTGGGCTGGTTCGGAGAGGCGGGACCGCTCGGTCGGTATTGGACGTTCAAGTTGTTCGCATTGGCGGCGGTGCTCGTGTACACGTTGCGGTTGTCGCGTCAGTCGGGCGCCGGGGCCGCCGTGTTCGAGAACGTTCTCAAAGTGGGCTTTTTCGGCGTCATCATCGTCATGGGATCGTGGGCTGCGTTGACAGGTGAGTCGCGTCCCGTCGATGAGGCGTTTGCCCCCTTTTTCGCGGACGGTGCCCGAGGCTTTTTCGCGGCGATGGGCTACACGTTCATCGCCCTCCAAGGTTTCGATTTGATCTCGGCGGCAAGCGGCGAGATTCGACGACCGCGCAGGAACATCCCCTTGGCGATGTTTTTGTCGCTGGCGATTGCGTTGGCCGTTTACGTGCCGCTCATGCTGCTGGTTCCGATCGTGGGCGTGCCTTCGGGAGAAACGCTGGTCGACTTCTGCCGCGCCCGACCCGAGGCGATCATTCCGGCCGCCGCCGAACAGTTCATGGGGCGGGCCGGTTTTTGGCTGGTAATGACGGCCGGCATCTTGGCGATGCTCTCGGCGTTGGGGGCGAACCTGTTCGCCGCTTCGCGAATCGCCCTGGCCATGGCCTCGGATCGAACGATGCCGCGGTTCTTGTCGCGCCACCACCATCCCGAATCGAAAACGCCCTACCTGGCGATCGCCACGACGGCGTTGCTCGCGGTCGTCGTGGTTTTGGTATTGCCCGACGTGGCGACTGCCGGTGCCGCCGCAGGCTTGATTTTTCTGTTGTGTTTTACGCTGGTGCACGGAATCGCAATTTTGGCGCGGCGTCGAGCGCAGCGGGCCGATACGTTTCGCACGCCGCTGTTTCCCGTGGTACCGATTTTGGGAATCGCCGCTTGCTTTCCTCTGGCGATGTTTCAAGGCGTGGTCGTACCGCGAGCCGGGGTGTTGACGGCACTTTGGATGATGGCGGGCGGGTTCGTGTTCATGGCGTTGTTCGCGCGTCCGGCTCGGGTCGTCGATGCCCGCGCCGCTGCGATCAATCCCGAACTCACGCGGTTGCGGGGGCGATCGCCGCTGGTGTTGGTGCCGGTGGCCAATCCGCAGCGAGCGCCGGCATTGGTGCGCGTGGCCGATGCCTTGTCGCCGCCGGAAATCGGTCGCGTTTTGTTGTTGACGGTCGCACTCGCCCGCAAACGCGACATCACGCCCGAAGAATGCCGATCGGCCCTCGAGCGTTCGCAGTCGGTGTTGTCCGAGGCGTTGGCCGCGGCCGTTCGTTTCGGTCGTTTTCCGGAGGCTCTGACCACCCTGGGAGAAACGCCCTGGCGCGAGATCGGGCGCGTCGCCCGCGCCCACCGGTGCGAGGCCGTGCTGCTGGGCTTCAGCGAGCTGGGCGACGAAGATTTGACCCCGCCGGTCGATCAACTCATCCGCACGGCGGCCTGCGACGTGGTCGTTTTGCGGGCGCCGGGCGATTGGGACCCGCGGTCGGTACGGCGCGTGCTGGTTCCGGTGGCCGGAGCACGGTTGCACGATCGCCTGCGGGCACGACTGTTGGGAAGCCTTCTTCGGACGGGGTTGCGTGAAGTGACCTACTTGCGGGTCGTCCCGCCGCAAATGCCGCCTGCCGCAAGGAAACGCGCCGAGCGTGTCTTGGCTGAGATCGTCGAAGACGAAGCCGGTGAGATCGGAACCGGCCGTGTCGTCGTGGCCGAAGATGTCGCCGACGCTCTGGTCGAAGCGATCGAGGAACACGATCTGGTGATCATCGGCACGCAACGCGTGTCGCGAAAGCAAAAGGCCGTCGGGCGGTTGACACTTGCCCTCGCCCGTCGCACGACGACCCCGATGCTGTTGATCAGCCAACGCGAGTAGCTGGTTTCGGCGAGAAGAAGCTGCCGAGAGGGCGTCTTTCGTCGCTGAAATCCCGTCGGCGGGCGATTACAATCGAAATGACGCGGCCACGGGAAACGGGGGTGGCGGCTTCGTATGCGTCGGACGGACATCCGTCGGCGACGCAAGGTTTGGCCGTGCGAGAACGCCTTGGCGACGGCGCCTTGGTGGGATCGTACCACCGATACGGCATCACGACGCGCATTCCATCTCCCGGTTCTCGAAGGTTTCTTCATGCGTATGTTCGACCGACTTGTCTGGGCTGCCTGCCTGGTTTGTGCGGCATTGGCCGCCACCGGTGAATCTGCGGAAGTGTACGTTTCGTTGCACGGCAGCGACGCGAATCCCGGCACGGCGGAACAGCCGCTGCGCACACTCGGCCGCGCGCAACAGGTCGTGCACAAAATCGCCGGCCGGGAACCGGTCCACGTCTTCTTGGACGACGGCACGTACTTTCTCGACAATACGCTCGTGTTCACGCCGGCCGACTCGGGAACGCGCGAAGCCCCGGTGACGTTTGCCGCGAAACCGGGGGCGAAACCGGTCGTCAGCGGCGGACGCCTCCTCAAGCTCGATTGGCGCCCCTACGAAAACGGCATCCTTCAGGCCCGCGTGCCCGATCACGTGACGGTGATCGA
>CAYVVR010000039.1:0-13620 GCA_964454655.1 uncultured Planctomycetaceae bacterium
CGTCGCCGGGCATGATCGTCCACAAACGCCCGTCTTGCCCCAAAAGCATGCGACTACCGTCTTGCCCGGTCGCGATGACACGACCGGCGACCTCGACTTCGCCCGCCTCGACGCGTAACCGAAACGTCTCCATGGCGGTGGCGCCGCGACCATCCGCCGACAGCGCGCACAAACCGCAAAGGAAAACCAAGCACGCAAGCCTATCGAATCGTTGCAACACGGCTTTTCCTGATAGCGAAGGGTGAAGCGTCGAGATTCCCGCTCTTTTTGGATTATAGCGTGCCCGTGCGTTTCCCCGTCCGAAATTCCGATTCGCCGAGCGGTTGCGATCGGTCACCCTTTGAGAACGCGAGGTTGCAACCCATGCCAAACCGCGAAGAATCCTCCGGCGAGAACCATCCCCTGCCCTAAACACACGGCGGCCACACGTTCCTCGATTCCCGCGTGCCACAATCCGGCCACTTCCACGGCAACTGTGGTAATTCCCGGCGGAAGCAGCATCAAAGTAACGGGCAATTCCGTCGCCGCCAGCAGAAATGCAGCCAGAAAGATCGCGACGATCAGACCTCGGCGTGCCGTCGAATACGCAGCGAATTCACCCCATGCCCCTGCCCCGTGCAGCGCCGCCAAACGCAATTCTTCGCGAGGAAAGGTGCGCCACCCGGCTTCCCACAAAATGGCTACGATCGGCGCAATGCGAGGCACCAATCCCAACACGGGCGCGAGAATCGTGTGATCGTATAACCACACCACCGGCGGCCAGGTCGCTCGACTGAACAACTCGGTCCAACACACGGCCAGCCAGGGAGCCGGAATCACAAACAGCGACAAACCCGTCAACAGGAATACCGAGCGAACGCCGTCTCGGTAGCGGAAACGCCAAAAGAGAGCAATCACCAACGGAACCGAGACGACCGCCGCACCGCCGGCAACGGCACACGACCACAACCAAGCATGACGCAGTTCCCAATTCGTCGCCCATACGCGAGGCAAAACCACACCGGCTTTCCAGTGGGCCGTCCACACACCGGCCTGCGATTCGAAACACATCCCGGCTCGATAGATCAACCCCGCAAGGGGAACGCACAGGACAACGACCGTCACCATCCAGGCCAGCCACGCCCATCGTGAAGGTGGTCGGTCGGTCGTGTTGCGTTCCACCGCCCGCGAAATATCGTCGCGCAGGTGTTCCCATCGTGCCGATGCGGCCAAGACGACTCCGCAGCCGACCACGACGCCCATTGCCGGCAGCGAAGAAGACAACGCTTCCCCAAGCGACGTCCCCATCGCGAAGCGAGTGTAGATGTCTTCCGCCCACGTGCGGACGGCAAAGCGCGACGGCAACATCATCTCCCCGGCCGCCGACAAAAACCCCCACGCCCAACCGCACACAGCCCAGGTGTGTAGATGCGGGAAGACGACGCATCGAAACGCCCGCATGCGTCCCCCGGCCAGCGACACGGTTTCTTCGAGCGACCGCTCCGCCGACGCAGCCGCGAACCGTCCCAACAGTACCCCCCAGGGCAGCCAGGCAACGGCTTGAATGCCGACGACTGCGACCGTTCCGTACCGCGCCGCACCGCCGGAAATCCCGATCGTCGCCAACCAACCGTGCTCGCCGAAAAGGACAGACTCCCACGCGATCCCTTGCCAATAAACCGGAACGGCCGCCAAGAAAACCCACAACGCGGTAACGCGATTACGAGCACCACGCGGCAGACCGGCAACAACCGCTCCCAGCGGCACGCCGAGAAACATCGCCACAAACGACGAGATCCCGGCCACCCAAAGGGTGTTGCGCAACAACACCTGTTGATCACCGGCCGACGACCAAGCCGCTCCCACGACGGCCAGCGCCGTCGCCATCACCAAGAAACGCCGCAAAAAACCGCTGCGCGCGTGCCGTCCCGGTATCGTCATCGCCACGTTACCCATTCGGAACAACGATCCGATACCGGAAGACGCGATTGTCGAACGCTTGCCCGGCCGATCGCATTCGCCGGAGTTAGAACGCATCGCCGCCGGTCAATTTTTGTTCTACCCGATCGGCCTGCCAGGCGATCGCGGGGATGATGCGGGCGACATCCAGGGCGTTGATGGTTGCCGCCGGTAAACTCGCCTGGAGCACGACCATCTCTTGGCCGTTGATCGAGCGTAACCCGAACGCACCGTACACCAACTTGGCGTTGTATCGCAGCAAGGCCACGGCATTTTTCGGAGACGAGGGACCGCAGACGGACCAGAATCGCACCGCATTCGCTTCGTCGTCGCCTTTGCCTTCAACGAATTCCACGTGGACCACCTGTTTCCGCAACTGGCCGATGGGCACGGTGATTTGCATGGACTCACCCGACTCGACGATCGAGTAACCCGCCGATTGGACGGCGCCGCGAACGACCGCTTTCGGATCGACTTCGACCTCGGCCAACTCGGCGAAATCGAGGCCGCCTGCTGCTGCGGAGGCCGCCGCTCCCGCCGCGCCGGCTCCGACGGCAGGCGCGCCACCCGCCATCGGCGGCGGGGCCGTTGCCCCGGGCCCCGATTGCTGCGTCGCTTGCTGAATCATCTGCGGCATCATCATGCCGAAGCCGGCCCCAAACCCCATCGCCATCGGACCGCCCGCTTCGCCTCGCTGTTCGGCCAGCTTGGTCATGCTTTGGGCCGTCTGGAATTTCAAGTACGCATTCAAATCCCCCACCGCCCCCATGCTGCTGCGTGCATCGATGGCCTTCTGGACTTCTTCCGGCGGAGTGATGGCATTGACGAAGAAGTCGACCAACTCCAAGCCGTACTTCGCGAATTCGGCGGCCACTTTCGCCCGCGTTCCCGAGGCGATCTCGTCGTACCGCGACGGCAAGTCCAAGACGCTCATCTTGACCGTTCCCAACAGGTCGGTCATGCGGGCGACGATCAAATCTTTCAAGAACGAGGTGACTTCCTCGGTCGTGTACTTACCCTGCGTTCCCACCAACGTGTTCAACAACACGGTCGAATCGACGATGCGGAACGAATACTTTCCGAAGCTCCGCAACCGCACCATGCCGAACTCGGGATCCCGAAACACGATCGGCTGCCGCGTTCCCCATTTTTGATCGAGGAAAACCTGCTTACCGAAAAAGTAGACCGAGCACTGAAACGGCGACTTTTCCCAAGGAATCGTCAAAAGCCGTGTAATCAACGGCAGGTTTTGCGTCGTCAGCGTGTATCGCCCGGGGCCGAATTTATCCAGCGCCTTCCCGTCACGGAAAAAGACCGCTTCTTGGTTCTCTTGGACGATCAGTTGGGCTCCCAACTTGATGTCGGCGGAACCTTGCGGAGGCACGCGATGGACCAACGTCCGATTCGTTTCATCGAAGTATTGAATGACCTCGAGTCGTATACCCATCTTCGCTCACCTTTCTCGTCGCCCGATTCAATTACCAATCGCGGAGGCGTCATTCTCGGCCGGTTTCTGTCGCCGATTGCATCGCCCCAGTGTAATGCGGCCTTCGCCCCCAATGGTGTAGATTCAGCCCAAACCTTGCAAGAGATCGTCCCGTTCATCCCAGAGATCTTGCAGGTTTTCGATCTTTTGTTCGATCGTCGGCAACACCGATTCCACCCCCTCGTGACGATCGGCCAACGTTTCGATCGTCGCCGCCAAGTCGTCGACGACGCCGATCAATCGAACGTCGAAATCGTATAGCTTGTCCAAGAGAGCCTCGTCGACCCGCACCAAATCGAAAAAGCCGCTGTAGCCTTGCATGGCCCCACGAATCCGCGCGATCAAATGATCGACCTGCGATCGAATTCGATCGAGGCGAGGCAAGGCATCGAGTTGTCCAGCCTCGGCCAACAGACCGCTGATATTGTCCATCGCCCGTTTCGATCGCTGTAGTCGATCGGCAAGCCATTGCCGTTGAAGCTCGTCGCTGTCGCGCCGGTACTCCTTTTCGAGGTAGCCGCGAAAGCCGGGAATGTACCGTAAGATCGTCTCGATCCAATTTCGATGTTTGGTATGTTCGATCGGTTCCGGCATCGGTGACACCTCGTGCAAAAAGAAACGGACCACCTCACCACGGCCCCACGGCGGCCGCGGTCTTCCCGCGTCCCATCCTTCCCCCTCGTTATTCGCCGAGAACGCCGCCTCATTGGGCGTTCCTCGGGGCATCTTACCGGATTGAGGGGTGCCGTTGAACCCCTAAATATGGGCACAACCATCGCGTCGTTCGCGACTCGCCCACCTCGAAATCGAACTCGTCTTGGATCGCAACGGACCTTCGGCTATAAGATCTCAGCTATTTTCCACCGTTGCAGTTCGGTCGGCACCGCCATGGAGTAAACAACCTCATGCGCACAGCGGGCAACTCGCTTGAGTCTCGAATCTTCACCGTCCTCTCGCGCGTCGCGTGGACACTCGCCGTCTGCATCCTCGTTCTCGAAACGACCGGATGCGGACTGCTTGCGAAATATCGTCCTTACGTCGAAGAAGACGAACGCGAATTCTTGCCGCCCGGTTTCGAGCATCCTGCCGCCCGCCTCGAGCGATTGGAAAATGCCGTCGCATCGAAACCGAGCGATGCAGAAAAGCGGCAAATTGCCGCGGAAATCGCCCAATTCTTCCAAGAAAGCGACGACCCCGCCATTCGCGAAGACCTGACGAAACTGGCCGCCAAGCTCATCGGGCCCGAGACGCTGCGAGTCCTCCAAACGGCCACCCGCGATCCCGATCCGCGCGTGCGTCTCGCCGCCGCCAAAGCGCTTGGGGAGGTACCCGAGCCGAATGCCACCGCGTTGTTGCTCAATCTTCTCGAAACCGATCCGAACACCGACGTCCGTCAGGCGGCCATCGTATCGTTGGGCAAACGAAACGACGCCGCCGCCCTGCCGGCCCTGGGCGATCAATTGAAAAATCGCGATCCCGCCACCCAGTATCTTGCGATGAAATCGCTCCGCGAAATCACCGGGGAAAACTTCGGGTACGACGCCCGTCAATGGCTCGCCTACATCGAAAACACGGCGCAGAATACCGGGGAAATGATGGCGGCACGACCATCGGCCCCCACTCGTTAGGGGCATGAGAAGACATTTTCCCCCCTTTCGTCGTTTGCGGGCGACGTCTCCGCCCTCCGTCGGCAACCGAATCTTCACAACTTCTTGGCATTTTTGAGGTTGCACACTTCTAGCAAAGACCGTACCATGAACGTACATTTTCGGGGTTGTTTGCTGATCGTTGCCGATCACCATCAAGAAATCCCCCTCTAAAAAGCCAATCAACACCACCCACTGGTGGAGAATCGACGGTATGGCCCCCGTTGACCCGACCATCAATCGGCTCGACGCATCGGAATCGAAAGCGCCTCACGATGCTTCGGCCAAGAATTCCCTGGTCCTCTCGGAACGGTTTTCTTTGTTGTTACGGCAGGCCATTCAGATCGCCGAAGCCGTCCAGGCCGAGGCGGTCCTCTTGTTGCTTTCCGGAACGGCCAAATGGGCACGACTGCGCGACCTGGCGGGCAAACAGCGAATCATCGTCGCCACCGACACCGAAAAACAACTCGAGGGTGCCGCAGAAGCCGAATTTGAAACGATCGCGCTCGACATGCCCGAGTACGCCACGTACGACCGGCTTTCGCAAGCGATCATGGAAGCGGTCGCCAACGAAATGATCAGTAATGCCGGCTGCGTCGTGGCCGTCTACAGCGCGTTCGAGCCGAACAAGATCGACACGTTGAGCGTCATCATCCCCAAAGACCACATGCAAAACGTGAACGCCCGCGAATTTCGGCGGGTGATCACCAATATCCCGTCGCAAGTTCTTCGTCACGTGTTAGACCTGGCAGTCGAAATCGGGCGTGACGGGCGCGAAGGTCATCCGGTCGGCACGATGTTCGTGTTGGGAAATCCTCGCAAGATCTTGCCCTACACGTCACCCTTGGGGTTCGATCCGGTTCGCGGTTACAACCGGGCAGAGCGCAACATCGCGGAACGGAAAGTCCGCGAGGGTCTCAAAGAAATCGCCATGATGGACGGCGCATTCATCATTTCGCCCAAGGGCATCGTCGAAGCCGCGTGTCGTTACATCAATTGCCCGGCGACCGACATCACCTTGTCGAAAGGCCTCGGATCACGCCATTGGGCCGCAGCGGCGATCACCCGCACCGTTCCCGATGCGGTCGCCATCACCGTCAGCGAGTCGGACGGTACCGTTCGCATCTTCAAAGACGGCGAAGTGCTTTGGCGGATCGAATCGCGATCGCGAAACGCCGTCATGTGGAAGGAATTCGATCATCGACCGATTCCCGGTTCGTAGAGCGTTTTTCGCACGCCTCTATCGAAGCGAGATTGCTCAGTACCGGCCAACCGGCTGAGACGGGCGTTCGATGACCAGCTCTAGGTCGAAGCGGTGATAGCGGTCACCCTGGTGAAGAATCTGTTTCGGCCGAATCCAAAGAAAACTACGCACCTCGTCCAGGTTGCCCGGTTCCGGAACGACATACAAGAAGAGTCCCGCGTGGTTCGTTTTCCGGTGGACGAAGCCGTAGTTTCGGGTCAAGAAGGCGATCAACCGATTCGGATTCCCCGTCGTCCCGTGAAACGTGATTCGTTGCACGGTCTGTTCAGGCGTAAAGTAGTACGTCAACGATCCGGCGATGTCGTCTTCGCGTGTTCCCGTCGTCAAAGGAACTCGGTACCCTTGAAGCCGCAATTCGGCCAGTCCGGCCGAGACTCGCGGCCAATGCGTCAAGATCCAATCGGGCGTGACGTCGAACCGAAAAGCGGATTCGAGCGGAATCGTGTCGATCTCGACCAATTCCGAGGCGGGCGGCGGCGATTCGATCCCGGCCGGTATCTTCGGCTTGGGGGCGGCGACCGGTTTTTCGGCAGGTAACGAAACCGCAACTTCGGGAGAGTGCGCAATCGTCGACACGACTTCCACCAATCGCCCGGCTCCCCACAAAATAGCCGCCGGCGACAAGGCCAACATCGAGCCGATCAACACGACCAGCGACCGCTCCAAGATGCGGGGCGGTCCTGCCGGGGGTGCTTTCTGTTCTTCACTCATGCGCGATTACCGTCTTGTCGAATTGGCTTCGTCGAAACGCATCTTCCCCGCAACGACGCGATTTCCCTTTTCTGTGATCGACCTTTCCGGGAATCCATCTTGGTCTCGCATCCCGCCGGAGGTTTTCTCGTTTCATTCCGTCCGGTTCGAACGAACCGGCTTTCCTTCGAAACCGTCAGGTTTTGCGCAATGCGGTTCGTACTTCTCTCGGCAGATCGCCCAATCCGCACACTCGGCACGTTTTCTCTCTTGCCGGTATAATTGCCGTTTTCTGTGATGTTTCCGAACAAACTTGCCTTTGCCGGTCCGCCACCGTCTCGGACGGCCGCGTGCCGATACCGCCGTGCCCGGTCATGATGTCGCAACCTGACCTGAACACTTATCGAGAACTCCTTTCCGATCGAGGTCGCAAGGCCTTGGCCGAAGCCGATCGTTTGCTCGACGAACTTCCGTTGCACACGGCGACCAATCGGCTTCGTAAACAGTGGCCGCCGGAATGGACGACACTCGTCTTGCAGCAATGTCGGCTTCGTCGAAAGGCGACGGCAAAGTTTCCCTTCGCCGATCGGATGTTCTTTACGCCCGTCGGCCTGGAACAAGCGACCGACTGGTGGGTCGCCGAATACAAAGCACGATCGATCCCCGCCGAGGCCCACGTCGCCGACTTCTGCTGCGGTATCGGAGGCGATCTGCTTGGAATCGCACGACACGCAACCGCTATCGGCGTCGATCGTAGTCCGCTGTCTCTGCTTCTGGCCGAGGCGAATCACGACGCATGCGTCGAAGCCGCGAACGGGGAATTCGCCTTGTTCGACTGCACATTTCACGGCGGGACGGTCGAGTCCTTTCCGCATGGGTTCGATTGCTGGCACATGGATCCCGACCGGCGGCCGCAAAACCGCCGCACGACGCGATTGGAACTCCATGAACCGGGCATCGACGTGATCGACGCCGTGCGGAATCGGTGTCCCGATGGGCTCTTGAAGCTCGCTCCCGCGGCAGACATCCCGGCCGCCTGGGAACCGCTCGCCGAATGCGAATGGATCGGACGCCGTCGCGAATGCCGCCAGCTTTTGGTCGGTTCGGCAAGCTCGCAAGACATCCCGGTCGGCGATGCGCGACCATCTTGATCGACGACGGCACGCCCGGGCCCGCCCGAACGCGAACGATCGCCGATTTACCCGACCTCGACGGAGCGATCGTAACGTCGGAATGCGGCGATTACCTGTACACCCCCGACCCGGCGATCATCGCCGCTCGGTTGGTCGACGCCTTGGCCGCCGAATTGGGCCTGGCGCGCGTCGACACGTTTTCGGCGTACCTGACCGGCCCGCTCATCTCGGCCGACCCGGCGGTGCAGCGTTTCCGCATCGAAGCCGTGCTTCCCTTCCGCCCCAAAAAGATTCGCCCCGTCTTAGCCGAACGCCGTATCGGCCGCTTGGAAATCAAGACCTGGGGCGCACCCGTCGATATCGAAACGCTT
Source organism: uncultured Planctomycetaceae bacterium (assembly GCA_964454655.1). Taxonomy (GTDB): domain Bacteria; phylum Planctomycetota; class Planctomycetia; order Pirellulales; family Thermoguttaceae; genus CAYVVR01. Next base: position 8,529 of record CAYVVR010000039.1, read on the forward strand.
CGCAAGCAATTACGGGTACCGGGCAACGAAGCCGGTGTGCTGCTGATCACCCGCAAGGGAAAGTCGCTACAAGCCTTCCTCGCCCGACGCGTCGACGAGAATTGACGAGAATCGCCCAACCCCAGGTCACGGGGTGGTACCGGAAGAACCGCCGTTTCCCGGCGGGGTTGTCGGCGGGGCCCCGCCGCCGGCACCGTTACCGGGCGGGACGGAACCATACGGCGTGGGAACCGGCGGATAAGGATAGCCCCACCCCCACGGCAATCGTCCCAAGCCATAGGGGTTCACCCACGCCCCAAAAGGCGTCGTCCACGGTCCCCTGGGATTGCCCCAAGGACCGTACGGTGTCGCTCCGGCGCGATAGGGGAACTGCCATTCGCCGTACGGCCGCAGGTATTCGCCGCGTCCCCACGTTTCGACGACGTGGAATTGGTCGAAACTGCCGTCGGCCCCTCGTAGGCTGCTGCGGATATGCCGATAGGCCGATCGCTGAAACGTCGGATCATAAGGCGCCGCCGGTTCCGGCTTGGGGGCGTATTGCGCTATCCGCTCGCCGGTCGGTTTGTGCGAGTAGTATCCCTGCTGGAAGATCCAGCTATCGGCCCGGGCGCAATCGGTCGCGATCGCTGCCGCGACGAAGAAACACACGAGCATCCACCCGTTCCACGGGCCTCGTCGCTCCTCCCCGACCGAACGACGCGGGCGATGACCGATCCGATTGTCGCGGCCGAAAAACACCATGAGTCGACGCACTCGAAAAACGCGTATCCCAGAAGCACATGACGGTGGAGTCCGATGCCGACTCCACAGCCTCCATGATAATCAGCCGCGACAGAAACCTCGCCCCAAAACCCCATTGCTTCCTTTTTTGCGTCGTTTCGCCCATCGAATCGGCCGACATATCCGATGCAATCACTAAATTCGGAACGGAAATGCGCGTGCCCGACAAAAAACGCCGAAGGCAATCACCTTCGGCGAAGAAAAGATAAGCTATGGGGCAGGTCGATCGACCGAGTTCATTGCGAGGCAGGTTGTTCCACCATCAGCTCTTCTCGCTCGGGGTCGTACACATACCGGCATCCGGGAGGTAGCTCGGGCAATGCGATCTGGTTCTTCTGGATGATTTCCCGCATGAATTCTTCATGAGACCGCGGGGCGAAACCGTTCTCGGCTTTGTACAACTGCATGGCCTTAGGAATCTGGATCCGGAAGGCCACCATCTCGCGACTGGTGAAAAAGGCCTTCACCGGCGTCATGAGAATACCTTCCCCCAGCGTTCGACCCTTTTTCCCGACACCGACGTCGGCCACCTGTCGCGATGGCGGAGGCGTAGCCTCGGCAGGCTCGCCGGTAGCCGGTTCGGCCCCCGGCAGGTTCAAGCCCCCCACCGTCGTCGAGACGGAACGCCCTTGATTCCAACGCCCTTCCTCGGTGGACTCTTCGGCAACCGCCGGTTCCGAGGCGGAATCTTGCCCTTGGGCCGTCGCTTCCCCACTTTCGGCTTCCGGAGCCGTCTGTACGGCAGGGTTGGGCGCGTTATCGACCTTGTCGTAGCGGCCGCCGTCGCTGCATCCGCACACCCATCCGACTGTCCCGAGCAAGATCGCCCAAGCAAGTAGTCTCAATCGCACAAACCGGCTCATGGCCCACTCCTTTCCCGTTCCGCGTAAGTAGCGCCGAATCGACGACAGGCTCTCCGAAAGCCCAAACGCTTCTTCGCCCGACGTTGCCCTCAAAGAACTACGAGTCACTTTGCGGCTGGGGCGAGATTTGTTGCTGTTTTCGCGTCGTCCGCAAAATCAACCGATCGTCGGACCGACGCTCATTTTCCCCCTTTGCCGGTGTCAACTCAAACGTTTTGTCACGCAAACGTTCCAATTCTCGGCGATCGGTCAGATCGAAATGCAGCGGCGTGATCGTGATCTTCCCTTCGGCCAATGCGGTCAAGTCGGTCGGCCGGTCGGGCAACGTCGGGCGAGGCTCACCGGTCGCCCAGTAGTAGGCTCTCCCCCAAGGGTCGAATCGCTTTTCGTACTTTTCGCCGTATTGCGTGACATCCATGGGAACAACGGCCGTTTCGGGCTTCCCTTCGATAGCGGCCAAGGGAATGTTGAGGTTGTACAGCCGCGGCCCTTCTGTTCGATTCTCGAACAGCCGGCCGATCAGCTCGGCCGCCAACTCGGCCGCCTTTTCGAACGGGGCATGTTCGTCGAACTGGAGCGACACGGCTACGCTGTCGATGCCGAAGAACGCTCCCTCGATCGCGGCCGCCACGGTTCCCGAATACAACACGTTGATCCCAGCATTCAATCCGCCGTTGATGCCGCTGACGATCAAATCGGGACGCTCCGGACACAATTCGGCGATGCCGATCTTGACGCAATCGGCCGGACTTCCCTCGACCGCCCAACCCCAGCGTTCATCTCCACGGTAAACCTCTTTGACGACCAAGGGAATCAAATAGGTGATCGAGTGCCCGACCCCACTCTTCTCGGTGGCAGGGGCCACGACGAAAACCTCGCCCAGGCGAGCCAAGGCCTCGGCCATCGCCGCCAGCCCCGGCGCGTAAATACCGTCGTCGTTCGTCAGCAAGATGCGCACGTTGAGGAATCTCTCTTAACTCTCGTATTTTCAAGATGTTATGACGTCAATCATTCACTATATCGCGTGCTACCGGCAACGACAATCACCACCAATCGAGCGACGCCGACTCGCGGGCCGGGCTAGTCTCGGCAAATCCGCCTTCGATCGTACGCCAAGCCGCGAACCGCTCGTCGGGAGGCCTGTGCGACGATAGACAGCCTCTTCGCCCATTCCTATAATGGCGGGTTTTCACGAGGTAGAAACGTATGGCGCACACGCACGACGAACAGATTCTCGTTCTCGATTTCGGTTCGCAATACGCGCAGCTGATCGCCCGCCGCGTCCGGGAACAAAACGTCTACGCAGCCATTGTGCGGCACGATATCTCGGCCGAGCGCGTGCGAGAGTTGGCACCCAAGGGACTGATCTTATCCGGCGGTCCTGCCAGCGTTTACGCCGATGATGCCCCCCGTTGCGATCCCGAGATCTTTCAACTCGGCATCCCCATTTTGGGTATTTGCTACGGGATGCAAATCCTTTGCCACTATCAAGGGGGCAAGGTCGGCAGCGCCCAGGCCCGAGAGTATGGTCGCGCCGTGTGCCGCAAGGTGAAACAGAACCCCCTTCTGGAGGGTGTCTCCGACGAATTCCAGGTCTGGATGAGCCACGGCGATCAGGTCACCGAGATCTCCGAAGATTTTGAAGTCCTGGCCTCCACCGCGACCTGTCCCTTGGCCGCGGTCAAACACAAAGAACGCCCGTTTTTCGGGTTGCAATTCCACCCTGAAGTTACCCACACGCCGCAAGGTTCTCAGATTCTCAAGAACTTCGTTCAGACTATTTGCGGCTGTCGGGGGTTGTGGAAACTCGAAGACTTCCGACGTGAGGCAATCGACGCGATCCGGCAGCGGGTCGGCGACGCCCGGGTGATCTGCGGACTTTCCGGCGGTGTCGATTCCTCGGTCGTAGCGGCCCTGTTGGCCGAAGCGATCGGCGATCAGTTGTCGTGCATCTTGGTCGACAACGGGCTGCTGCGAAAAGGCGAGGCCGAAGCCGTCATCCGCGAGTTCACGCAGCATTTCAAAACCGACCTGCACGTCGTTCGCGCCGAGGACCGGTTTCTCGCCGCCCTCGAAGGCGTCGACGATCCCCAGGAAAAACGACGGATCATCGGTCACACGTTCATCGATTGCTTCGCCGACGAAGCCGCCAAGATCAACGACGCCCGTTTCTTGGCGCAGGGCACGCTGTACCCCGACGTGATCGAAAGCGGCGGCCTCAAAGACGGCCCCGCCGCCACGATCAAACTTCACCACAACGTGGGCGGCCTGCCGAGCGACTTGCAATTCGAATTGATCGAGCCGTTGCGAGACCTGTTCAAAGACGAAGTCCGCCGCCTCGGCCTACAATTGGGCCTGCCGGAAGAAATCGTGTGGCGGCACCCGTTCCCCGGTCCCGGGCTGGCCGTCCGTTGCTTGGGGCCGGTCAGCAAGCCACGGCTGGATACCTTGCGGGAAGCCGATGCGATCGTAATTGAAGAGATCAAGAAGGCCGGCTGGTATCGCAAGACTTCCCAGGTGTTCGCCGTGTTGCTGCCGATTCGCAGCGTCGGCGTGATGGGCGACGCACGCACCTACGAAGATGTGTGTGCCGTTCGGGCGATCCAAACCGAAGACTTCATGACCGCCGATTGGGCGCACCTGCCGTATGAACTCTTGGGACGAATCGCCACCCGCGTGATCAACGAAGTGCGCGGCGTGAACCGCGTCGTGTACGACATCAGCTCGAAGCCGCCCGCCACCATCGAGTGGGAATGATTGTGGCGGCGACCGCCGAGGACCGCCATGAGTCGAAAACGAGACGCAAAATCGGCCTCCGAAAAGACGCCCACGTTCGAAGAATCGTTGGCCGAACTCGAACGAATCGTCGCGAGGCTCGAATCGGGGGAATTGGGCCTCGACGAATCGCTGGCCGAGTACGAACGAGGCGTTTCCCTTTTGCGGGGTTGCCATCGGCGGTTGAAGGATGTCGAAGCCAAGATTCGCATCCTCACCGGTACCGACGAAGACGGTGAGCCGGTTACCGAACCGTTCGACGACACGCCTTCGACGGAAGAGTCCGGATCACGCAAACGGAGACGCGTCTCAAAAGGCAAATCGGCCTCTTCTTCGCCTTCCGACGACGATACCCCCTGATTCGCCCTAAGACGACGTTTCCAGGGGGCAAACAACGAGAAACGAAGGCGGCTGCGCTCTTGGCGGTCGATAGACGCGTTCCCATACGAGGTTTAGAATGGGATTCGAGCGGGCGCACCTGTCGGCGGCGACACGTTTCGGAGGTGGACGGTCCGTCACGGCGTTCGCTTTTTATATTCCGGTATTCACCCCAATCACGGACCCTCAATCGGTAAGCCCATGGCCGTCGATACCGAATCCCGTATCCGCCGACGTCTCAACGCGTTGCGAAAGGCCGTCGACGCTGCGCTGGATCGGTATTCGGACCTGGGAGA
>CAYVVR010000040.1:0-13597 GCA_964454655.1 uncultured Planctomycetaceae bacterium
CGTGCCGCCGACGGTCGCCAGCTCGAAGTCATGAATCATGCCCGCCCCGTTCGTTGCCACGTGCGTGATTCGACCGGTCCGAACCAGATCCACTAAATAACGCGACAATCCGAGCTTGATGGGATGGGCGCCGGTGAACAGGATCACCGGGCGACCGAGCCGGTTGGCTTTCCGGATGGCGGCGACCAGTTCGTCGAACTCGGAAGAGTCGACTTCGTCGTGCGGCTCCAACGGCAGGCATCGGTCGGCGGTCAGGTCGTGGCCGCGTTCGGCGATCGGCCGAAGGCGAACGGCTTGCGGGTCGAATCGGGCATAACGGCTCATGGCACCCTCCAAGGGCATGTGGGCCGGTAGTAGTGCGATGATGCTTCTCAGTTGTTTTCGCATTGTGTGCCGAACGACCGCCCGCGGTCGAGACCAATTGGGACGCTCTCGGCATTCTTCGGCGTGAGCATGCCTTCGGCTGCCCGGCGACGACGGCGTTTTGCCTCACTTTTCTCGATTTCCTCGTTCTCCTATCATCATCTTGTATGAGCACACACACTTATGAATTCGACGTGGTCGTGGTGGGCGCGGGACATGCGGGCGTCGAGGCCGCCTTGGCTGCCGCTCGCATGGGGGCCTCGACGGCCCTGTTGACGGGGAATCTCGATACGATCGCGAAGATGAGCTGCAACCCGGCCATCGGCGGTGTTGCGAAAGGACAGATCGTCCGCGAGATCGACGCGATGGGCGGGTGCATGGGGGCTGCGATCGACGCGGCAGGGATCCAGTTCCGCATGCTCAATCGGCGGAAGGGACCGGCCATGCACGGTCCCCGTGCGCAGGCCGACAAGCTGGAATATCACCGCGAGGTCAAATTCCGCTGCGAACAGCAATCCAACCTGACGATTCGGCAAGAGACCGTCGAAGACATTCTCGTTTGCAAGACGCCCGGTGCCGACCGGCCGTGTGTCCAGGGCGTCCTCGTGCGGGGAGAGGCGATCTACCGAGCCCGCGCGGTCGTGCTGTGCGCGGGCACGTTCATGCAAGGCGTGCTTCATTTCGGCGATAAGACGATGCCCGGCGGTCGTGCCGGCGAAGAGGCCGTCGGCGGTCTCAGTCGATCGCTGCGGCGGTTGGGCTTTCGCGTCGATCGCTTCAAAACGGGAACGCCTGCCCGATTGAACGCGAGAACGATCGACTACACCCAGCTCGAGGAACAACCCGGCGACGACGATCCCGTGCCGTTTTCGTTTTTGACCGAGCGAATCGAGCAGCCGCAAATATCGTGTTGGATTACGTACACGAATCCGAAGGTGCACGAGATCATCCGGGCGAACCTGCATCGGGCGCCGATGTACACCGGCCAAATCCAGCACACCGGCCCGCGGTATTGCCCTTCGGTCGAAACGAAGATCGTCCGGTTCCCCGATCGGGATCGACACCAAATCTATCTCGAACCGGAAGGACGCCGAACGCGGGAAGTGTACGTCAACGGCTTGTCGACGAGTTTGCCGCGGGACGTGCAAGACGCCATGATCCGCGAGATTCGCGGGTTGGAACGAGCCGAGGTTCTGCGCTACGGATATGCCATCGAATACGACTACCTGCCGCCCGATCAATTGTGGCTATCGCTCGAAACGAAACGCATTGCCGGTTTGTTCTTTGCGGGCCAGATCAACGGCACGACCGGCTACGAAGAAGCCGCTGCACAAGGGCTGATGGCCGGTCTCAACGCCGCCCGGTCGCTCCAGGGCAAGGAACCGGTCGTCTTACGCCGCGATCAGGCGTACATCGGTGTGATGATCGACGACTTGGTGACTCGCGGCGTCGATGAGCCGTACCGCATGTTTACCAGTCGTGCCGAGTACCGACTGCGGTTGCGACACGACAACGCCGATTTTCGGCTGACCCCGTTGGCCGACGAGCTTGGTTTGATCGACGAGCACCGTCGCGAACGGTTTCGTCGCAAGCAAGAGGCCGTCGCTCGGCTCAAAGGCTTGATTGACTCGCTCCGGTGGGAGGGTAAACCGCTGGCGAGCTATTTTGCGCGGCCCGATTCGAGCTGGGAGGCCGCCGTCGCTGTTCATCCCGAGCTAGGGGCGTTTCCACGCGAGGCCGTCGAGCAGGTGCTCATCGATCTGAAGTACGCCGGGTATCTGGTCCGCGAAGACGCGGCAATCGCGAAAGCCCGGCGAATGGCCAAGAAACGCATTCCCGCCGATCTCGATTACGAGTCGGTGCCGCAACTTCGGGCGGAAGCGAAAGAGAAGCTTGCGAGGGTGCGACCTCGCGATTTCGATCAGGCGAGCCGCATCGCGGGAATCACACCGGCCGATTTGGCCGTTCTTTCCATCTACCTAGAGGGCAAAGGCCGTCCGGGGGCGGGGAAGACCTCGGAACGGGACACCGTCACGTGATCGGAAGGCGACATGCCCATTTTCTGTGGGGGGCGGGACTTCGACAACTAGGAGGTCTGCGCTGTTTGGTTCACCGGCTGCGTCGTTTTCGTTGAATGGTGTCTTTGGGATGCTGTCGTGGGCTTCGGTGGATTCGGGGATCGGAAAAACTTGTCAAAAAAGGCAGCTTGGACCGAATTTGTGTGTCCCCAAATGGAGTGAGTTTGATGTATCTCTTAGGGGATTCAGTGGATGCGGCGAATATATTCGTCTTGACACGACGGGGGTCGCGGTTATAATGATCGCGGTTGGCAAATTTGGTAAAGTCGGCAGAACCGGATGAGCCTGCCGTTTGGAGGTGGTTGCGGGAGGTGCAAAGTTTGCGGGTTCCTGTAAGCTTTGTGCCTTAGTCCCGGAGGATGTCACGGAGGCCAGAAACTCTCACGCGTTTGCCGACACGCTGTGAGGGTTTCCCAAAATGAAGCAGTGTGAGTCGTGGCTAGGAAACGCAATTCTCAAGTACCGGTTTCGACGAAGACTGTGTTCACCACCGGTGAGGCGGCGAAAATCTGCAAGGTCAGCCAGCAGACGATCATTCGCTGCTTCGATTCGGGCCAGCTGAAGGGATTCAGGGTGCCGGGAAGCCGATTCCGCCGAATTCCGCGGGATCAGTTGTACCAGTTCATGCGCGACAACGGCATCCCCACCGACGCGCTGGAAAGCGGTAAACGCAAGATCTTGATCGTCGACGACGACGAAGAGCTGGTCGAACTGATCCGCGACGTTCTCGAACGAGACGGCCGCTTTGAGATCCGCACCGTGAACAACGGGTTCGGCGCCGGGATGATGGTCAAAGAGTATCATCCCGACCTCATCGTGCTGGACGTCATGCTGCCGGATATCAACGGCAAAGACGTCTGTAAGGTCGTCCGCAGCGATCTGTCGATGGAAGACATTCGCATCATCTGCATCTCGGGGATGGTCGAAGAAGACAAGATCGCCGAACTTCGGGCGGCCGGTGCCGATGACTTCCTGCACAAGCCCTTCGAGGTCGAGACCCTCGTCGAGCGGATTTGCCGTCTCTTGGATATCGAGACCTCGTCGAACGTGTGACGCTCGATTCGGTGCGAACCATCGTCGACGAAGGCGGAGCTGCCGCTCCGACGGTCGGCGTGCGCCGTTTTCGTGAACGACCCGTCGGGCCGGTAGCATGATCGTTCTTGTTTTTTCCGATCTGGACGGCCGATCGCTCGACTGGCTCCTCGGCGATGAAACGGCACTCGCATGCGCGGCGGCCGCAATCGGTCGCCGCCGTCTCCGATTCGTCGAAACACCGCTTGCCTGTCTGGCTGCGCTGACGTGCTGTGAAGATTCGGCGTGCGGTGGGGCCTTGTTTGCGCAGGCCGAACTGGGCGAGTCGTTTTCCGGCGGAAGCGACGACTGGTGGAAACGGGCGGCGTTTTGCTTCGCTTTGGAGCATCTGGCGGCGGCGCGGCTGGATGAGGCCGACGAGGAACTCCGAGAGCAACTTGCGGCGTGCGTGTGGCTCGACGAGGCCGAGGCGTTCTACGCGACGGTAGCCGACGGCAAGACGCCGGGACCACGAGTCGCTCGTCGTATCGCTTGTTTGCGGGAAGAAATTTCCCCGGCAGTGCGGAAGGTCGTGGCGGCGTGCCGGCCGCGTTGCGACGCGGCAGCGACGCAGTTTTCGGAATTCGACGGCCGAAACGGCGGCAAAGCGGCCGACCCTCTGGATGCCGACGTGCAAGATGCGGTTGAATTCGGTATCCGGCGCGTGCGACGGCTTCGACGCCGGGTGACGGGAGTGCGTGCCTTGATCGGCGCGTCGTGCGAGGGCTTTCGTCACTGGAGGCGACTCGAAACCGACTTCGACGCGGCGGTCGAGGAGGCCCGGCTCGAGGCGATGGCCGAGTTTGCGGCGGGCACCGGCCACGAGATCAACAATCCGCTGGCGTCCATCAGCACGCAGGCCCAGTTGCTTCTGCGCGAGATCGACACGCCGAGCCGACGCAGCGCGTTGGAGTCGATCCGGGCGCAGGCGATGCGCGCGCACGAAATGATCGCCGACTCCCGCGTGTTTGCCCGACCGCCGAAACCGGAATACCGAGAAGTTGCCGCGGCGGCGCTGATCGCGACCGTTTGCGAACGATACGCCGAAGCGGCTGAGCGATTCGGCGCCCGACTGCGAATCGAGCCTGCCGAGTGTGATGTGACGTTTCGTGCCGACCGACAGCAGGTGGAAACGTCGCTCGGCGCCGTCGTTAAGAACGCCCTCGAATCGCTGCCGGAAACGGGCGGCGAGGTCGTGTTACGCTGGCAGGCCGACGACGAGCGTGTACGGCTGATCGTCGACGATACGGGCGCAGGCCTCACCGAAACTCAGCGACGCCACGCATTCGATCCGTACTATTCGGCGCGACAGGCCGGGCGTGGGTTGGGATTGGGGCTCAGCAAGTGTCGCCGCCTCATCGAACAGCACGGGGGGCAGGTGACGATCTTGCCGCGGGCCGAAGGTGGGACGCGGGTGATCTTGGAATTGCCGCTTTCTCCGCCGGACAATCAACGTCAACGTGCGGCCGAGGTCGACGATTCGTCGCGGACGAAACGCTGAAGGCATTCCCGCAGGGTTTGCTCTTGGCGACGCCAAGATTCGAGCATCTCGTCGATCAACTCGCGAAGAGCCGGGCTGGTCGCCTCACTGCGGCACGCTTCGATTTGCCGGATTTCCTCTTGGTGCCGTTGCAGCGCCAGGCGTGCCAGATAATCGACGGCCACATCGTGCAGCGACGTGTATATTCGCGGTACCGGCTGCGAAACGGGAACGACGTCTACGCGATCGAGCACGTCGGTCAAACGTTCGGCGAATCGGCGTTGTTCGGCGACGATTTCTGCGAACGCCTCTTCGAGTTCTTCCAGGCGGTGCGGCACCCACGGGCTCGTATCGGCAAGATACATCGGCAAGGTGCCGTGGGCGATATGGAAAAGACGATGCAAAATATCGCGATCCTGAGCGTTCATCGTACCGTTTCCGTCAGTGAATGATGGAGCCGACCGCCGATTCGGCCCAGTGGAAGACGGGCTGCCACCACACGCCCAGCACGGCGACCGGCACCGTCAGCAAGGCGAGAAACATGCCTGCCGCCGAATAGCCCGGAATCACCGAGTGACCGGTGTCGTCCTTGGGGGCGTCGAGCGTCATCACCTTGACCACGCGCAAGTAGTAGAACAGGCTCAACAGCGTGTTCAAGGCGCCTACGACCAGCAGCATCACCAGGCCCGCATAGGTCAACGACGCGAAGATAGCAAATTTTCCGGCAAAACCGGCCAACGGCGGCAAACCCACCAGGCTGAAGAGGATCAGCGAGAAACAAACGGCTGCCGCGGGCGAACGGCGAACCAACCCGGCGTAATCGGCAATCGTTTCGCTACCCAATCGGTTTCGGAGGAACGTGGCCGCGGCGAACGCTCCCAAGTTCATGAACACGTACACCAGCACGTAAAAGCTCAACGTCGCCAGCGCCCAGCGGGCGGTGGCCGGATCGCGTCCCATCAGGGCGACCGCTGCGGCCACCGGCATGATCATGTACCCGGCGTGCGCGATCGTCGAGTAGGCCAACAGTCGCTTGATGTTCGTTTGGCCGTACGCTGCGAGGTTACCGAACGTGCAGGTGACGGCCGAGAAAAGAGCCAACAACGCGACGACGAACGCCCGCACGCGTCGGAGGCCGTCGCCAGCCGCCATGTCGTGACTCGGCGTTTCAGTTCGCGGGGCGGATGTTGCTTGATCGTCGGCGGGCGTCGCCAAGACGACCGGCGTCAGGGCGGTATCGGCCTCGAGCGTGTCGGCGATCGAGGCGGGGGCCGGATCGGCTTCGGCGACGATGGCGGCGGGCCCGCCCGAAACCAATCCCAAGGCGATGCGGGCCAGAAGGGCCAACGCAGCGGCCTTCGAGGCGACCGATAAGTACGCACCGACCTCGGCCGGCGCCCCTTCGAACACGTCGGGCGCCCAAAAGTGAAACGGTACCGCCGACAGCTTGAAGGCCAATCCGACCATCAGCAGTAACGCCCCGAGCACCAACACCATCGCGTAGGCCGAGAATTCTTTTCCGGCGGCCAGCGTTGCCAAGTGTGAGGCCATCGTGGGGATGTGGAACGATCCCAACACGCCGCCGAGCAAGGTGATTCCATACAGCATGACGCCCGCGGTCGCGCCGCCGAAAACGGCAAATTTCAATGCGGCCTCGCCGCCGGGACGTTTGCCCTTCAAAAAGCCGGCCAACACGTACGACGGGACGCTGGCCATCTCGACGCCCATGAATACCGTGAGCATGTGATTGGCCGACACCATGATGCACATGCCCAACGTCGCGCCGAGAAACAAGACGAAGAAATCGACGGCGTCTTCTTCCCGCGGAATGCCCGAGATGCGCGTGTACAGCACGTACAAAATCGCAAATCCCAGCAAGATGCTGCGGAAGAAAAGGCCGAATCCGTCGAGGATCAGCATCCCGCTGAAGGCGGGCACGACGGGCACCGAACCGCCGCTTAGGTATGCCCACGGTTCGAGCAAGAACAACGCGAACGCACTTCCGGCGAAGGTCAACAGAAACGGCAGGCTCTTCCAGCGGGGCAGAAACATGTGCCCCAAAAGCAGCAAGACGATCGTGCCGCACAAGACGAGCTCCGGCCGAAACGCAAACAGCGACGGCCCGAGCATGTCCAACAAGGCTCTATCCAAAAAGGCGTTCAGGTTCACGGCGCTTACCGTTGTATGTTGTCGACAATTCGAGGTCTCGAAGGAACGTAGCCGGCAAAACCGTCTAGCGGGCGGGCGAGTCGGTCAATCCGACGGTCGTCGCCGAGACGGCATCCGGGGCCGGGATTTCGTTTTCGGCCGAAAGGTTCTCGCTGCCGAGTTTCATCCGCGTCCAGTCGGTCAGGTCGTCGACGGTGGCATTGACGCTGGGAGCCATGTACCGGAACACCGACTGCGGATACACGCCGAACCATACGGCCATCACCAGCAACACGGCCGCGATGCTGAATTCACGCGGCTTCAACGGCGTGATGGCCTCTTCGTGCGGTCCCTTGTACTCGGCCCCCAAGTACACACGCTGGATCGTCCAGAGGATGTATCCGGCGGTGATGATCACGGTGAACGCGGCCACGACGGCCAACACCCGGCTATAGCTAAACGCCGAGAAGACGACCAGCACTTCGCCGATGAAGCCGCACAAGCCCGGCAGCCCCAACGCGGCGAAGAAGATACCCATCGACAACGCGGCGTAGACGGGCATCTTGCCGTACAGGCCGCCGAACTTGTCCAGGTCGCGATGATGGACGCGATCGTAAATGACGCCGACCAAGAAGAACATGCCGGCCGACGAAATGCCGTGCGCGATCATTTGGAACATCGCGCCGTTCATGCCCATCTTCCAATATTGCGAATCGAAAACGCCGGGCAGGGCACTCCACACGCCCAGGCCCAAGACGACGTAGCCCATGTGGCTGACCGAGCTGTACGCCACCAGGCGTTTGAAGTCCTTTTGGGCCATGGCCGCGAAGGCGCCCCAGACCATGCTGACCACGCCCAGTCCGCACACGAGCCAGGCCAGCTCGTATCCTCCCGCCGGACAGACGGGATAGCAAATTCGGATGATTCCGTAGCCTCCCATCTTCAAGAGAACACCGGCCAGGATCATCGAAATCGGGGTCGGTGCCTCGACGTGTGCGTCGGGCAACCAGGTATGAACCGGGACCGACGGCACCTTGATCAAGAACCCGATCAGCAGCAACAAGAATGCCCACCACTGGAGCGACTTACCGAACAACAACGGCTTGTCGAACGGCGAATCTTCCAGTTGCCCCATCTTGGCCAGCGCCCGCAGATTGAAGGTGTGCAGCGGCGTATCGCTTTCGACCATCGACTTGTTGATGACCGTCTCGGTCAGATGGCAGGCGTACCGATCCTGTTCCGGCAATAGCCGAACGTCGCTGGCGTAGTACAAAAGCAACATGGCGATCAGCATCAGCACGCTGCCGGCCAGCGTGAACAGGAAGAACTTGATGGCGGCGTATTCTTTGCGAGGACCGCCCCAAACGCCGATGAGAAAGTACATCGGCAGGAGCATCACTTCCCAGAACACGTAGAACAGGAAGAAGTCGAGCGCCATGAACACGCCGAGCATGCCCGTTTCGAGGAGCAAGAACAACACCGAGTACGCCCGCACGTGCTTGCTGATCGACCAGCTCGCCCCGGCGGCAAGCAGGCTCAAAAACGAAGTCAACAAGACCAGCGGCAGGCTGATCCCGTCGAGTCCGAGGAAATAGTCGATGCTAAACGACGGGATCCAGGGCAGCGCGAACGCCGCTTGCAGCCCGGCTTCGCCCGCGGTGAACAAGGCCGATTCTTCGCCCCCCGTCGGGATCACCAGCCGCAACGTGAGCAGAAAGGTGACCAAGGTGACGGCCAGGGTGAAGCGTCGGACGAACTCTTCCGACCGGGTGGGCAACAGCATGAGAATCAGTGCCCCGACGGCCGGTAGGAAGATGATCGAACTGAGCAGAACGATGGCAGCGTTCATGTCGGTTACCGTATGGAATGTCTTGCAAAAGGAATTCGTGTGTTCGGTCGTTTACGGTCGTGTCGCGATCGGCCGAAGTCAGCTTGCGCCCACGGCCGTCAAAAAGCTCCAATACCATGTGACCAGGACGAACAGGCCGACCGTTCCCGCCGCGATCCACATGACGTACACGCGCAGCTTGCCGCTTTGCACCTTGCGCAAAGCGAGCCCGATGTTGTAAAACGCCGCGGCGAGTCGATTCACGATGCCGTCGACGACGAGTCGGTCGATCATGCCGTCGAGGTCCGACAGCATACGCGTCCACAAGGCCAGGTGATCGGCGAACCAGTCGATCATACGGCGATCGACCCACGCAGCGGCGGCCGCCAGGCGGTGGGCCGGTCGGACGAAGATCGCCCAGTACAATTCGTCGAAATACCACTTGTTGTACAAAAAGCGATACACTCCGGCGAAATGCCGCACGACTTCGCCGGGATCGAGTCGTCGCGTGCCGTAAAACAGTGTCGCCAAGATGAAACCGACCAGCGCGGCGCTGAAGGCCATCAGCGACACGGGCACGTGGATCGCTTCGGCGTGCGACGCGTGTTCGGCCGGGATGTGCAATGACGCGATCCAGGCACCTCCGGCAAAACCCTCAGCCGTACCCGCCGGACGTGCTTGCTCGAGCAGGTCCGGTAGACTCAGCCCGGTGAAGGGAACACGCCAGCCGGCCACGACGGCGAAAAACGCCAACACGACCAGGGGACCGACCATCGACCGAGGCGATTCGTGGGCGTGGGCGTACACGTGCTCGTCGCGAGGTGTTCCGGCGAACGTCATGTACCACAGCCGGAACATGTAGAATGCGGTGATCGCCGCCCCGGCCAAGGCGACGTAGAAGAACCAGCCGTACAACGGGCTTGTTCGCGCCAGCGAGTAGGCTTGCGCGAGGATCGCATCTTTGCTGTGGAACCCGCTCAGGCCGATGACCAGCGGTATGCCCGCCCCGGCGATGGCCAAGCAGCCCACGAGCATCGTTCCGGCGGTCCACGGCATCTTTTTCCGCAGGCCGCCCATTTGCGGCATTTCATTCGTGCCGCAGGCGTGAATCACCGACCCCGAGCACAAGAACAACAGGGCCTTGAAAAAGGCGTGCGTGAACAGGTGGAACAAACCGGCCACCCATCCGCCGACGCCCAACGCCAACATCATGTATCCCAATTGGCTGACGGTCGAATACGCCAGTACCCGCTTGATGTCGGTGGCCGTCACCGCGATCGAGGCCGCAAGGAACAGCGTGATCGTTCCGACCACGGCGATTACGAGCAACACCTCGGGCGTGAACAAGGGATAGCACCGCCCGACCAGGTAGACGCCGGCGGCGACCATCGTCGCGGCGTGGATCAAGGCACTGACGGGTGTGGGACCTTCCATCGCATCGGGAAGCCACACGTGCAGCGGAAACTGGGCGCTTTTACCGACACAACCGCAGAAAACGCCGAGTCCGCCGACGACCAGAAGCCAATAACCCAACGTGCCCCGCTCGACCGGAGAGCCGTGTTCGCCGTCGGCCGAAACGTCGGGAACACCGGCCGACGCTGCTTCCGCGGCCTCGGGATTGTCGGCGGCCGCCAAGCGACGCATGCCCTCGGGGACGATCAGTTCGTGGTGCGCCTCGAGCGGACGGACCTGAGAAAACAATCCGGCTCGCACGTTCCCTTGGGCGTCGGTCAGATCGCCGAAATGAAGCGTTCCCAACGTCCCCAGCAACGTCATCAGCCCGATCAACATGCCGAAGTCGCCGACGCGGTTCACAATGAACGCCTTGTTCGCGGCGTTGCTGGCCGATTTTCGCTCGACGTAGAACCCGATCAGCAGGTACGAGCACACGCCGACCAGTTCCCAAAAGGCGAACACCATGAACAGGTTGCCGGCCACCACCAGCCCCAACATGCTGAAACAAAACAGCGACAGGAACTGATAGAAGCGATGGAACCGGCCGGGGCGGGTGAGCGTGTTTCCGTCGGAGAGCGTAACCAACGGATCGTGGAAGTCTTCCAGTTCCTCGTGCATGTATCCGAACGAATACACGTGGATGCACGAGGCGATCAACGTGACCATCGTGAACATGCCGACGGTCAACGCGTCGATGTAATATCCGATCGACAGCCGCAGGTCGCCGAACGCGGCAAGCGTGTACCAATCGCCGACGATGGCCGGAACGGCGTGAACGTGTTCTCCGCCGGACGACAAGGGGTGCTGCGAAATCCAGGCAATCAGGGAGATGAAGGAGAGGGAAAACGACCCCAGGATTGCGCCCGTCGCGACCAGGCCGCCGAGCTCTCCGTTTCGACCCAGGCGCGGGCCGAGCAGGAAGATCGTCGTAAACGACGCCAACGGCAGCAACCAGGCGATGCCCAGTAGTATCGGTAAGGTATGTGTCAGGTCCATCGTGGTCGGCGATATCCTGCCTTGAAGTACACGATTCGGGATGTTCCTTCGAGCGGGCCGCAGACGTGCGTCGTCAGCCCTTCAAGTCGTCCCCCCGGTCCACGTCGATGGTGGCGAAACTGTTGTAGTAACGCAGCGCGATGGCCAACGCCACGGCGGCCTCGGCTGCGGCCAAAATCATGACGAACAACGCGAACAGGCGACCGTCCAGTCCGGGCGTGAACAGCCCGTGGCGATTCACCGTCGCGCTGCTGAAGGCGACCAGGTTCACGTTCGCGGCGTTCAAGACCAGCTCGATTCCGATCAAGATGCCGATGGCGTTGCGTTTGACCGCCATGCAGACCACGCCGCACACGAACAAGATCGCGCCGACGACCAGGTAATGGGTGACGCCGATCGGTGCCGTCAAAAGTTCCATGTTCGTGACCTGTTTCGCGTATCGTGTGTTCGATGGGAATCGAAAGGGGAACCGTATGTCACGACGAAGCGCCGTCGGCTTCATCGTCGGAATTCGCTTCGCGTCGGACTCTCGCCCGGGCGAGATAGGCCGCACCGATCAACGCAACCAACAGGTGGACCGAAACGATCTCGAACGGCAGTAGGTATCCGCTGCGACCGTCGGCCGGATCGAGCGCCGACAAGTCTTGCGGTGCGTCGTCGGAGATCGGGGCCTCGACCGATTCTTGCGAGTCGTTTGCCGCTGCGGCTGCTTGCGAGTCGGTTCGCAAGCCCAACAGGGCCATCCCCAGCCGGGCGCTCTCCGGTTCGACCGGCGGCGGCACGTAGGGGACGGCGTTGTCCGTCGCGGTCGTTTCTTGCCCGGCCGGCGAGGCGACTTCGGCAGACGTGTCGTCCCCGTGGGCTGCAGAAGGATGATGCACGGCCACATTGCCGCCGATTTGGGGTAACGACAATCCGGCTTGAAGCAACACGGCCAGCAACGAAGCCGCAATGAACGCCGCGAGAATCCACTGGTCGGCGCCGGTCTTCATCTTCACGAAGCGGCTTTGCGAGGTAAGCATCACGCCGAAAGCCAGCAACACGACCGTTCCACCGACGTAGATCATCACTTGCATCGCGCCGACGAAATCGGCCCCGGCCAAGAAGAACAAGGCCGCCACGCCCGCCAGCGAGACGATCAAGAAGAACGCCATGCGCACGATGTGACTGCTGACGACCACGGCGACCGCCGCGCCGCAAGTGATCAGGGCGAACAACCAGAAGAAGCAGGCATGCCAATTGATCGGGATCACTCTGCATCTCCTTGCAGCCGGAGGACGACGGCCGACGGCTCGGGCACGCTGCCGAGCGGTTTACCGAGAGGAAGCAAGCCGCTCGGCAACCAGTACGACCACAACACGGCACCGACGAACATCGCCGCCGCCAGCGGCACGCAATATTTCCAACACATGGCCATCACCTGGTCGATCCGCAGTCGCGGCAGCGACCAACGCAGCCACATCATGAACAGCACGCCGAGAGTGCACTTGAACAGGAAGTTGGCCGCTCCGAGCGATTGGCCGACGAACGCCGCCAGGGCGCCGTGGTCGGCGGTCAGGCCTAACCATTGCGTCACCGGCAAGGGACCGTGCCAACCACCCAAAAACAGCGACGCGCCCAGCCCGCTGACGGCCACCATCGAGCCGTACTCGGCCATGAAAAAGACGCTCCACCGGAAGCCCGAGTATTCCGTGTGGAAACCGGCGACCAGCTCGCTTTCGGCCTCGGCCAAATCGAAGGGAGCACGATTCACGCCCGCGGTCGCGCAGACGACGAAAATCCAAAATGCGACGAACGTGAACGGATCGTGGAAGACGAACCAGTTCCAGAAACCGCCGCTTTGCATGTTGCCGATCGCGACCAGGTCCATCGTTCCGGCGATCACGACGGGGATCAAGGCCGCCATGCCGAGCGGAACTTCGTAGCTGACGACTTGAGCCGCTTCCCGCATTCCGCCGTACAACGACCATTTCGAACCCGAGGCGTACCCGGCCAAGATAACGCCGAATACTTCCAAGCCTGCGATCGCCAAGATGAAAAACACGGCCGTGTTCAGGTTGATGCCGACCCAGCCGTCGGAAAAAGGCAACGCGCAGAAGACGGCGAACGACGGGGCGAAGCTCAAGTAGGGGGCCAGCCGGAACAAGAATCGATCGGCCGCCTTGGGAACGAGGTCTT
>CAYVVR010000041.1:0-9721 GCA_964454655.1 uncultured Planctomycetaceae bacterium
CTGTTGGTCGTGCCGCCGGCGGCCCTGGCGATTCGGTGGCTCAGCCGAATGCTCAAACGGACGAATCGTCGGGCCATGGAAGAAATGGCGCAACTGTACGGCGTGCTGGAAGAAACCTTGCGGTCGATCCGGGTCGTTCAGGCATTCACGACCGAGCGACGCGAATCGAGACGCTTCTTCGAGACGGGCCGCCGATACCTGCAAATGGGCATGAAAATCGCCCGCTACAACGCGCTGTCTCATCCGCTCACCGAAATGCTGGGGATGACAATCATTAGCTTGGCGATCCTCGGCGGCGCGTACATGGTGATGGGCCCCTCGGCGTCGCATGCGAGCCTGTCGATGCCTTCGCTGGTGCTGTTCTTCGCGTTGCTGGCAGGTGCCGCCGATCCGATTCGCAAGCTCTCCGACGTGTTCGTCGGGTTGCAACGTGCCGCGGCGGCCGCCGAACGCATCTACGCGTTGTACGATCGCAAACCCCGCATTCGGGACGACCGACAGGCCGTCGAAATTCCCCGACACCATCGCGACCTGACATTTGAAAATGTGACGTTTTCTTACCAACCGGGCCGCCCCGTACTGCACGACGTGACGCTTCGCGTTCCCTTCGGTCGAACGGTCGTCATCGTGGGCCCCAGCGGATGCGGCAAGAGCACGCTGGCTTCGCTCGTGCCTCGATTCGCCGATCCCGATTCCGGCCGCGTGCTGCTCGACGGGATACCGCTCCCCAAGATTCGCCTAAAGAGCCTCCGCCGCCAAATCGGCCTGGTCACCCAAGAACCGACCCTGTTCGACGACACGGTCTTCAACAACATTCGTTACGGCTCGCCCGACGCCACCGAAGCCGAGGTCGTCGCCGCTGCCAAGAAAGCCCACGCCCACGACTTCATCGTGAACGAGCTGCGCGACGGATACGCCACGCGGGTCGGCCCGATGGGAAGCAGTCTGTCGGGAGGCCAGCGTCAACGAATCGCGCTCGCGAGAGCGATTCTCCGCGATCCCGCGATTCTCATCCTCGATGAGGCCACCAGCCAGATCGACATGGAGAGCGAACAGCTCATTCAAGACGCCCTGGAAGAGTTCGTTCAAGGGCGGACGACGATCATCATCACCCACCGGTTGGCGGCGGTTTCGCTGGCCGATTTGATCGTCGTCATGCACGACGGCCGCATCCTCGACATGGGCAGTCACCCCGAACTGTTGAGTCGCTGTGCCTTCTACCGCCGCTTACACGCAGCCGGGCCGGAGGAATTCCGCGCCAGCGCTTGAACGCAGCGAACCTTATCTTTGTCGACAATGCACATATTGTGCATTCCGGGGTTTTACCCTCGGTACGAAAAGGCGCTCTTGCCGTCTCGATAGCTGATTCCCCGGCACACTTCCCGCTTTGGCACGCACTTTGCATATACATAGCTATCGAATTCAGGCAATGGGCCGAAAACACACCTCCGAGTTTTCCGCCCGACTCCCCTAAGGGCGGTCAGGAACAGAGAAGAGGCTTTTTCGGAACACTCGGAGAAGAGGCAACCTTCGGAACATTGGCTGGAGAAGAGGCTTAGGGAACAACTGCGGGAAGGCCCGTTTCTTCCCCGAAGTACGCACCACGGTTTTAGGGCCCAAACGCAGTTTGCTCCTCGTGGGGCCGGCACGAAGAGGCCTTTCGGTGATCGAAGAGGCACCGTCGGGACCCCCCAACAACGATGCTCTCCTCTATTACGGACGAGGAACCCTCCCGACGGGTCGGAAGTACCGGCTTCCGAGCAACGACGGCGAGCCAGGATTCGAAGCCCGAACGAATGCTGGCTCGCCTGTTTTATTTTGCTACAGCAAAATTGAACAACTGTTCGACAACAATACACCCATCTCAGGGAGACAGGAATTTACGGCGGTTTTTACGAGAAGTTTTCTCAGGACTTTTCTCGCCGATCAGTCTGCCCCATCCGGTGTCGGTTGCTCCCATCGCCCCTCCCTCGAAAGAGGGCTCCGTATCCCGGCGGCCTTCTCTACGCATGTAGGCACGATTCCGAGTATACTTCAATCTTTCGCGTATCATCCTTTCCCCCATGCCCGTGCCGTTTGACGCGGACGCATCGACCGCGATCGTCATCCGTCACGGATCGCCCCCAACCGGCCGACTTCTTTCCGGCCGATCATTCACGCATGTCCGAAAGCGCCGTTCCGCTTTCCAACACGGTTTCGAACGACTGGATCGACGAGCCCGGCGTCGTGCGGCCCTTGCTGCGCCTGGCGGCACCGGTGCTGGCCGAGCAATTCTTGGCCATGCTGGTCGGCTTTTCGGATACGATCCTGACCGGCCACTATCTCGCCAAGGAACAATTGGCCGCGATCACGCTGATGGCTTACGTCTTATGGATGGTCTACGGACTGTTCAGCATCGTAGCGTTGGGGGCCACCGCACTCGTCGCGCGCTACTTCGGGGCGGGCAAATTCAATCTCGCCCGCGTGGTCGTGCATCAAGCGTTTTTGGTCGGTGCCGTCGTTACACTACTAGGCTTCGCCGTAGCCGTCCCGTTCGGCGACCGCTTCATCGCCTTGTTGCAACTGAAAGGCGAGTCCGCGGCGTCGGCCGTCCGGTACTTCCACATCATTTTGCCGGTCTTGCCGTGCGTGATGATCAACAGCGTCGTGATCGCCTCGTTGCGAGGGGCGGGCGACATGGTGCGCGGCTTGATCGTGATGGGCATCGTGAACCTCGTCAACATTGCCGCGAGTTGGGTGCTTTGCCTCGGGCTTTTCGGGCTGCCCGAGCTGGGGTGGCGAGGAATTGCCCTGGGCACGGCATGCGGTTACGCAGTCGGCAGCCTTGTTTCGATGGGCATGCTCGTTTTCGGCAAAACGGGGCTTTATCTGCGAGTGCGCGACTTTCGCCCCGATTTGCGTTTGATCCGCAAATTGCTTTGGGTGGGCGTTCCCGGTGGTACCGAAATGGCTACCGTGATCGTCTGCCAGCTCTGGTTTCTGTCGGTCATCAATTCACTCGGCGACACGGCGGCCGCGGCGCACGGCGTCGCCATCCGCGTCGAGTCGTTGGCATTCTTGCCCGGCGCCGCTTTCCAGTTGGCGGCGGCGACCATGGCCGGGCAATATCTCGGCGCCAAGATGTTCGACAAGGCGAATCGAAGTGTGTTGGCGGCGTGCGGGATCGGCGGCGGGATCATGCTGCTGGCCGCGAGCGTATTTTTCACCGCGGCGCCGCAACTGGCCGCCCTGATTGCGGGAGGGAAAAACGCCGAGGTCGTGCAAACGGCCGCCCCGCTCTTGCGCACGGTCGCTTTGGGTATTCCGGCCTTGGCGTCGGTGATGATCCTCAGCGGTGCGTTGCGAGGCGCCGGCGACACGCGTTGGCCGCTGTTCGTCTCGATGCTGGGGTTGCTCGGAATCCGCATTCCCTTGGCATATTGGCTGGCCCTCCCCGAGTTTACGATTCCCTGGATAGGCCTGACAGTGGCGGCCAAAGGTATGGGCGTATGGGGGGCTTGGTGTGCCATGGTAATCGATTTGTGGGTGCGTGCGGTCTTGATCTTTCGCCGCTTCCAACACGGCGGCTGGAAACACATCGAGCTGTAATCGGGTTACCCCCTCAGCGGTTTGGGGCGGTTCCATGAATTTCGGCGGGCTTGCCCCCTTTTCACCTCCCCGACGGCGTGTAATATTCGAGTGTTTCCCGGCGGGCGAAGCGAACCGTCGGGCGCCATGTTTCGATCGACTCAAGTCGCTGCCGTCGCCTTCTTGGACATCGTTTCTTCTTCCCGAGGTCGCTTGATTTCGGGAAGCGGTCTGCCCCACGCCGGAGCCCCAACATCATGAGCCGCATCGATTCCGATACCCAGCGTTGGACCGTCGCCGACGCGGCCGACATGTATGAAATCACCGCCTGGGGCCAAGGCTACTTCTCGATTGCCGAGAACGGACACGTCCTGATCCACCCCGACCGAACGCCGGATCGTTCCATCGACCTGAAACACCTGGTCGATCGTTTGCGCAACCGCGGTGTCGAGCCCCCCGTCCTGTTTCGTTTCAAGGGCATTCTCCGCGACCGCATTCAACAAATTCACGATTCGTTCGAGCGGGCGATTCAGGAACACGGATACCAAGGCGAGTATCGCCTGATCTATCCGATCAAGGTCAATCAAGAACGGCAAATCGTCGAAGAGATCTTGGAGTTCGGCTCGCAGTATCACTACGGTCTCGAAGCGGGCAGCAAGCCGGAACTTCTGGCCGTGATTGCACTGGCCTCGAACGATACGCCGATCGTGTGCAACGGCTTCAAGGACGCCCGTTTCATCGAGACGGCCTTGTTGGCCCAAAAGATGGGGCGTCAAATCTACCTGGTCGTCGAGAAGTACACCGACCTCTCATACATTCTGGAGCGTTCCAAGAAGCTCGACGTCCGGCCGCAAATCGGATTTCGGATCAAATTGGCCGCCGTCGGTTCAGGAAGGTGGCAGTCTTCCGGCGGGCATCGTTCCAAGTTCGGCCTGACGATCAACGAGGCCTTGCGCGGCGTGCAAGAACTCAAAGAAGCCGGAATGACCGATTGCCTGAAGCTGCTCCACTTTCACTTAGGCAGCCAGATCACGAACATTCGGTTCATCAAGGCGGGCTTGATCGAAGCCGCCCACGTCTACGCCGAATTGAAACGATTGGGAACCGGTCTGGAGATCATGGACGTCGGCGGCGGATTGGGAGTCGACTACGACGGTTCCCAGACCACGTTCGACTCGAGTATCAACTACACGCTCCAAGAGTACGCCAACGACGTCGTCTTTCACATTCAAAACGTGTGCGACGAGGCCGACGTACCGCACCCGATGATCTTCTCCGAAAGTGGGCGAGCCGTCGTCGCGTACAACAGCGTGCTGGTCTTCAATGTCTTGGGAGTCGCCGAGCGCGGAGAAAACCACCTCCCCGAATCGCTTCCCGACGATGTCGAACAACCCGTGTTCGACCTGATGGAAACCTACCAGGGCATCCACGATCGCAACTTGCTGGAGAGTTTCCACGACGCACAAGAAGCGCTCGATCGGGCCATCCAACTGTTCAACACGGGATACATGCCCATCGAGCAACGCGCCATGGCCGAGAGCCTGTTTTGGGCGATTTGCCGCAAGATTCGGGTCCACATGAAACATTTGGGCCGTGTTCCCGAAGAGCTTCAAGTGCTCGATTCGCTGCTGAGCGAAATCTACTACTGCAACTTTTCACTGTTTCAATCGTTGCCCGACGCATGGGCGATCGATCAACTTTTTCCGATCATGCCCATTCACCGGTTGCACGAGCGACCCACGCGACACGCCGTGCTGGGCGACATCACGTGCGATTCCGACGGCAAGATCGATCGCTTCGTCGATCGGCGAGAGGTCAAACGTTCCCTGCCGCTGCACGAACTTCGCGGCGAACCGTATTATTTGGGCGTGTTCCTGATCGGGGCATACCAAGAGATCTTGGGCGACCTGCACAACTTGTTCGGCGACACCCACGCCGTGCACGTCTCGCTCGACGAGGACGACAATTCCCCGGTGGTCGAAGCGCTCATTACCGGCGATACGGTTCGCGACGTCCTCTCGTACGTCGAATTCGATTGTGCGTCGCTTCTGGTGCGTATGCGGACGGACGTCGAAAAAGCCATTCGCCAAGGCCGGATCGACGATCGCCAGGCGGGCCGCCTGCTGCGGTTTTACCAGTCGGCCCTCGACAGCTACACCTACCTCGAAGACGATATCGACTAGGCGGGTTTTCGCGTCCCGCATGTGCCGAATCTATCGGGACCGTTTGTGCGTCTTCCTCTTGGACGGAGGCGAATCATGCCGCATGTCACATCCGACGGTGTTTCCATCTATTACGAGACGACGGGGCGCGGCTTGCCGTTTCTGTTCCAGCACGGTTGCGGTGGAGACCACACGCGGGCATTCGATCTGGTCGAAGGTTTACTGGGCATTCAGGTGCTCGCCGCCGACGCCCGCGGTCACGGACGCTCGGAACTCGGTCCCATCGACGATTTCACGTTCGAAACGCTCGCCCGCGACATGCTCGCCGTACTGAACGCCGAAGACGTTCCCTTCGCCTTCGTCGGCGGAATCTCAATGGGTGCAGCGATCGCCGTACGTCTTGCGCTGCTTGCCCCCGACCGGGTGACGGCGTTGGTGCTGTGCCGTCCGTGCTGGCTGCACGAACCGGATCCGCCGCATGCCCGCGTCTTCGCCGAGATAGGCCGCCTCATCGCGTCGCACGGCGGTCCCGAGGCGGCTTTGCGTTTCCGGGCGAGTCCCTCGTACCGTGCCATCGCCCGCGAGGCTCCCGATCTGGCCGAGTCGCTGGCTGGATTGTGTCTTCAAGAGGGCATCGAACGGACGGCGGAAAAGTTCGTCCGCATCGCCCCGCAAACGGTCGTCGACGATCTCGCCGAATTGCGGCGGATCGACGTTCCCACGTTGGTTCTCGCGACGGAGCGAGACCCGGTCCATCCGCTTCGTTACGGCAAGTTGTCGGCCCGCGAGATTCCCGATGCCCGGCTCGAAATCATCACCCCGAAGCCGGTCGACGCGGCACGCTACCGCAAAGAAGCCCGCAACGCGATTAGCCGTTTCTTGGAGGAGTACGGCATTTCTCGCGAATAGCCCCAGAAAACGGGGCGGCCGCGTTTGCACGGCGTTTCTCGCGGTTCGTTTCACTGCCCGGTTCGACGCTTAGTCGAAACAGAAGCAATCGGTGATCGGACACTGATGCATGCGGCATTCGCTCTCACCGGTCGGGCCGGTGAGCTTCAAGGGCACGGGCGTCGTGTCGCCCCCGGCATGTGGCGTTTGTTTGCGGGCTTTCCTGCTTCGTCTTTTCTTGCGGGCAGGCGGCGATTCGTCCGTGGTCTTCGCTGACGTTTCCGCCGCGGTCGTCCGCGACTTTGTCGGTACGTCGACCGCCATCGTCAAGCGGACGCGTTCCGGCGTCGTCAGCGGCACACGATGTTCCTCGATCCAGACCGACGGTTCGACGTCGTCCGTTCGCTGAAGCCATGCCCCGGCGTTCGCCCCCAGTCGCCGGCCGGGAATCGTCCACAGGGGCACCTCGACGCCGCAGGCACGAAGTTGTTTCCGCAATCGCGCCAAGGCGGCTTCGTCGCGGTAGCCGAACGGAAGCAGCGTGAGACTTTCCAACGGCAAGGAAAACAGGGCGTTCCAGCGATCCAACTCGATTTGATCGAACGGATCTTCGAACACGATCGTCGGTCCGACGCCGTTCGACCACAACACCAAGGCATCGAGAAACCGTTCGACGGCGATCCATGTCTTGATCCCCGAAGCCCTCGCATGGTCGATTCCCCACGCCGGTACGCGAGTTCGCCACGGATCACGAACCAGTCGTCGCGGATGCTGCGGGATCGGATCCTGCGCATATATCGTGACCAGGTCGCCCGCTGCGTCGACGACGGGCCAAACCAACATGCCGGCCAAGCGGTCGTCTCCGGCCAAGCGAGCCTGTTCGACGATCTCGCGACGTATCCCCTGCGACCGCCACTGGTGAACGAGCTCGTCACGAGGCGGATACAAGCCCAGAGGCAAACGCCGAACGACCTCCAGGCGACACCCGATACCTATCAAAAACTGCCGTGCCTGCGCCGCGGGCGGCGTGTCGGAATGGAGATGATGATAACACACGTCGAAGAAGACGGCCTCGGCGGCGCGAACGAGGTGTGCGGTGATCCGGTCGGCATCGACCACCTCGGCAATCTCGTCGGCGGGTGCCGCAATGACGTTCACGTTCACCACACCGGCATCGTGCTGCGTCGGTTTCGTGCCGCGTTTCGCCATGTGTTTAGGTCGTGACATGATCGGACCTCCCAGCCGACACCCGCTCGGGACCGATCGGCCTGCCAGTCGGCAGGTCGGGCGCCACCACGGACATTCGACGCACGGTTCGTGATCTATCGTTTCGTCTCGGGCCATTTTATTCTGCCCCGCGGGGTTCACTTCATCGCGCAAGCCGAGGACGTACCGTCTCCCTCGGCGTGCGTCCAAGAAAGCGCGGCATAGGCTGCCGACGTTCGACGGCGCAACCGCAGAAGAGTACCGAGTTTTCTCGGTAAAGACTAGAGCGTTTCGACTTCGCCACGGCCGCGTGATAGCAATGCTTGCGCGGCTTGCGTCGAAGCACGCATGGAGATCAGCCGTCTCCGGGACCGATGCGATACGGAATCGCCGGCAAGACACCGATGGGTGTGACGGTTACGCGAACGGGTGCTCCATTGCCCGGGTCACGCTTGCGCGACAAAGAAATGGCCACGATCAAGTTTCCGGCCTGGCCTTGGGCGACCTTTTCTTCGTCGGCGTACAAAGTCAACACGGCGTTCGCGTCGGTCACACGCACATTCTCAACGGCGATTCCCTCGGGCGGATTCTTGAGTTCGAACTTCAGCTCGCCGCCCTGGGGAATGTACCGCGGCAAGCGGACGACCACTTCCGCCGAGCCGCCGCGAGGAATCTCGATCGATCGCGTCACCAGCAAATTCGGCACCGGACCTTTCACGAGGCGGCCGGTCGCGTACACCATCCAGCTTTCGGCAGGCACCAAATGCTGGTAGATGAACGCCTGCATCATGTCTTCCGCCGGAACGGCGATGCGGCTGACTTCCTTGCCGCCGATGACCGCCGTCCCTTCGATTTGCGGCAGGTACGGTCGCGGGCGCGGAGTGGGCACCATCAACGTGACGGGAACGTTGTCGGCACCGGGTGGGATCCTGCCTCCGGCCAGCACGAAGCCTTCGCCCCGGTGTCGCAATCGCAGGTCGATCGGTCCGTCGAAGCCGTCGCGGCGCACGGCGTAGACCATCACCGGAGCAGGCACGCCGCTGCGCACCGTCATGCTCGCCGGTGACAACCGAAGTTCGAAGTCGGGCCGCGGCTTGCTGATCCGCAGTCGGTAAACGTATTCGGGACCGCCGTGCTGCTGGGTATCGCCGAGTTGCACGTAGTAACGGCCGTTTTCCGGCAGCTCGCACATCACGTACGAGTCGGCATGATGCGTGATCAAGCCGAACGCAGGATCTTTGTAGTCGTCGTTCGCCGCGATCAAGTTGCCTTTCGCGTCGGCGATCCGCACGATGGAATCGACCGGCGATTCGAGCCGTCGGGCGGTCACCTCGACGACGACTTTTTCACCTTTCTTGCCGTCGAATGCGAACACGTCCCAATCGCCCGGTACGTCGATGCGACCGTTGACGATCTGCCCCAACGGAACCGCCTGCGCCTTGCTATTGGTGTTGTTGTTTTCCTGCTCGAACTGTTCAGGCAGATCGCTCACCATAAACGGCACTCGGTTCGACGGCACCTTGCCCGCTTTGACTTGCAAGTAGTGAATCCCCGGTTCCATGTCGGTCGTATCGACCGTGAGCGCATCGACGGGCAAATTCCAACCGGTCAAATGCACGTTCAGTTTGCGTCCCTTCGGAGCGCCGAGCGGAAAGATATTCGTCACAAACGGCAGCTCGCCCACCGAAACGCGATACACGAAGTCCTCGCGTCCGCGGAAGATCGAATCGCGAATCTCCAATTCGTACTCGCCGTCTTCGGGCACTTCGAAAAACAAGACGGGATCGGGATGAAAGCGGAAATCGTCGTCGAATTCCAGCTTGTTGCCCTCGGCATCGTATAGCGTCAAAACCGCTTGAAACCAGCCGGGGACGGCGTCGGCCAGATACGGAATCAAC
>CAYVVR010000041.1:9731-13552 GCA_964454655.1 uncultured Planctomycetaceae bacterium
TCAACTTGCGGGCTTCGGCGACGATGACCAACTTCTGCCCTTTTTTCGCCGAAAAGCGATACCGGTCTTTGTCGCCGGGCAACGTTTGCCCGTTGATGACCACCGGCGTTTCAACCTCGATCGCTCCCTGGTCCATATTTTTGCCGGGATTGCGGAAGTCGTAGCCTTCGTGCTCGACGTATTCGGGCAGCACGCCCACCTCGAAGGCGACGGGGTTCGACAATCCCACCGGCGTGAGCACGCGAATCTCATGCCTTCCCAAGGGAGCATCGGGGGCCGCGGTAATCTCGACGATCAGCGATTCGGCCAACGCCGGATTCTGATCGCGATTGAAGGTCATCAGTTTCTTGCGGATCTCGAGCAATTCGGCGATGACCTCGGGCGTTTTCTTCTGTTGTTGAAGCATCTGCGCCCGCATCCGCAGATCGTTGAATTCTTTTTGGGTGAGCGGTCTTTTGTATTCGACCACCTCGGCCGACAGCCCTTCGCCGGAAACCAGCAGGGTCGCATTTTCGCGAAAACGTTGCCCGCCGACGACCACTTGGATCGTTTCGCCGCGTCGAACTCCAGCCGGATACACATACGCGATGTGGGGCACATTCTGCGGCTGCTGCGCGACGGCTTCCACCGCGCAAAGCACCACCAAAACGGTCACTGCCGATACGACTCGCCGGACGTTCATGTTCACGCTCCCGCACTTGTCGAGTTTGCCGCCGAATCCCGTTTTCGGTCCGCAACACCGGTGTTGCCGCATGCGATTCGCGCAATCGACGGTCGCACGAATCGCCGCAGCGACGATACGTCAGGTGATCTCGGTCAGCTTGCCGGCGGTTTTGACGCCTTCGGCGGCGGAGGGAACCACGGTAATCTTTTCACCTTCGGGGTTCGGCAGAATCGCGTCGGCCGGAATCCCCAGCAGGTCGTAGATGGTGCCGATGAGGTCGGCCGGATAGACGGGCCGATCCTTGACCTGCATGCCCTTCTCGTCGGACGCCCCCACGACGTGGCCGCCGCGAAAACCGCCGCCGGCGACCAGCACCGAGAACACATGGCCCCAGTGGCCCCGCCCGCCGTTCCACGGGGGATCCCACAAAATCTTGGGAGTACGCCCGAACTCGCCGCAGCACCACACGATCGTACTCTCCAACAAGCCGCGGCTGGAAAGGTCTTCCAGCAACGTCGCCAACCCTTGGTCCAGTTCGGGCAGCTTGCGCCGCATCGTTTGGAAGTGCTGCTTGTGCGTATCCCACCCCTTGTAATTGATCGTGATGTAGGGCACGCCTTGCTCGACGAGACGCCGCGCCAACAAGCACGATTGGCCGAAGGTATTGCGACCGTATCGCGTGCGCAGGTCTTCGTCTTCGGTCGTCAGATCGAACACTTTGCCGCTTTCACCGAGGATCAAGTCGTAGGCCTGTTCTTCGGCCTTGTGCAAGGCCTCGACATGCTCGATGCCGGCGGGCGCCGCGACGTTTCCGAAGCTGTTCAGATCGTGTAACAACTCGCGTCGCGCGCGTTGTCGCTGGGGCGTGATCCCCTCGGCCACGACGCCCTCGACCACGAACGGCGTTCGCGCCGGATCGCCGCCGGTGGCGAACGGTTTATACTTCGGCCCCAAAAATCCGGCTTCCGAGAAGCGTCCTTGCGGCTGCGTGACGACGATGTACGGCGGTATCAAGCCGGTGTAGCCGTAGTCGTAGCCGCGGAACATGCCGACGACCGCGCCCACGCAAGGGAATACGCGGCGTCCTCCGGCAGCCCGACCGGTCTGTACCAAATACGAGGCCGTCTCGTGCGCATTGACGCCGTGGGTCATGCTGCGAATGAGGCTGAACTTGTCGGCCTGTTTGGCCAACTCGGGCAGAAGCTCGCCGATGATGATGCCGTCAACGTTTGTTTTGATCGGTGAGGCGAGTGGCCCGCAATAGTCGTAGCCCGCGTCGGGTTTGGGGTCGAACGTGTCGAGGTGACTGGCCCCTCCCCAAAGCCAAATCTGGATGACCGACTTGGCCTTTCCGGCATCGGTGGGGCGTGCCCAGGCGGGAATGCCCCAACATCCGCCGATGAACATGCCGGCCGAGGCCAACAGGCTTCGCCGGAACAATTCGCGACGACTCAAATGATCCCGATCGCCGGGCATTCCGCTTTGGGGCACCATCTCGCACCTCCTATCCCACGAAAAAGGACCACGCACACTCGGGCGGTCGTCGTGCGGTACCTCGTTCTCTGTCGATCTCGACCGGCCCCGCTTTGGTTATTTTGTATACAACATACACAGCAAACAAGACCGACGCTCAACCGCGGTTTACCGTCGGTGGGCCGAAATTCAGTGGCGGCACAAAAACTCGTCGGTGTTGATCAAGGCCCAAATCAAATCTTGCGATGCCTGCCAAGCCGCCTTCCGATCCGCTTGGCTGAGCTTGGCGCTTCGCCCTTGTACTCGCCGGGCCCCCGGCACGCTTTTTTGCATGTAGTCCCGAATCGCCAGCAACTCTTGCTGCGTCGGGTAGCGAGACAAAATCGTAAGGTAAATTCGCCTCAGCCGATCCCGCGGATCCTTGCTAGCTGCGAGCAACTCCCGAATCTTCGGCCCGGTGGTCAGCTTTCGTTGAATGTGGGTCGAGTTGAGCAAATACAGGCGTTGCGAGGCCGTCGGCTTGTTCTTGCGTTCCGATTCCAACCCCGTATCGCGAGGCGGCCGCCCGAACATCTCGAGGTAGGCACTCGTGATCGATCCGTCGAAAAGCTGGACCGTCCGCAGATCTTCGGGAATGTACGTGAACGGTTCGGGAATCGGGCTGACGTATTCCTCGCTGGTGCCCGTAATTTGGCAGATCGCGTCGATCAGCACCTCGGCATCCAGTCGCCGCGTGATGTAATAAGCGAAATTCGCTTCGGCGGTGGGATCGGCTTCGCCCGAGGCCGGAATCGACGACTGCTGATACGTTCGCGAGTTCAAGATTTCGCGGTACAGCTCGACCAGGTCGTATCCCGATTCGACGAATCGCTTTTCGAGATACGCCAACAACGCCGGGTTGCTCGGCGGGTTGTCGTCTCGAATGTCGTCGGGCTCGTGGATGATCCCCCGCCCCATCAACCGATACCAAACCCGGTTCACGATGTTTCGCGCAAACCACGGGTTTTCGGGCCGGATGAGCCAATCGGCGAACACGGTTCGGGGATCGGTTCCCGGCGGAATCGTCGCTTTCGTGCCGTCGGGAAAACGCGCCGCCTTCAACCGGGCGGCAATCTCGGGTTCGAGCGACTTCTCGATATCGAACGAGACGATTTCTTCCTTCCATTCGTCGGTCGATTTGTACTCGATACACGAAAAGAAGACCGACATCGCCTCCCATTGTTCGTCGGTCCACGCCTCGGGCCGCACGCCCATGAACGTCAAGGCTACCGCCTGGGCGATCGCCTTCGGTTCGCGACTTTGCACGGCGCGATAGAAATTGACCGGCGGTTCGCGAAAGTTGCTGCCGGAGGCGGTCAACAGCCGGCGGACGAAGTAGTCGTACGAGACGTTGTCTTCCAAGGCTGCGTGTACCCACTGCGAGTACGCTTGGACGGCGTTCGGCCACAGCTTGATCGGAAACTCCGACTTGATCCGCAGCAAGTCGCCCCACTTGAGCGCCCGATAGTCGACGAACTCGGGTCGTTTCAGCAACGCGTCGATCAGCTTGGCCCGCTTGTCGGGCGCGGGATCGTCGATGAACTGCTTGGCTTCTTCGGCCGTGGGCAGCATGCCGAGCAAATCAAGATACACCCGCCGCACAAATACGGCATCGGAACATAACGACGCCGGTTCGATGCCGAGC
>CAYVVR010000042.1:0-2452 GCA_964454655.1 uncultured Planctomycetaceae bacterium
TTTTGAAGCCGATGCTCTGGGGTATCGAAGTGGCCGGGCTGTTGATCAAGCACGCTGTGTTGGCCGTGCGTCTGATGGCCAACATGTTCGCCGGTCACCTGGTGCTGGCGGTCATACTGGGGTTCATCGCCGCGATCCCGCTGCGGATGTTCCTGTTATGGTTCGGCGTAACCGTGTTCAGCATCGGCCTGCAAGTGGCGTTGAATATGCTCGAGTTGTTCGTAGCTTTCCTTCAGGCATACATTTTCACGTTCCTCGCGGCGTTGTTCATCGGCATGGCCGTGCACCAACACTAAGCCGCACACGAATCGGAATCACAAGCGGAACGATCGGGAACGCTCGGCCCTTTCCGGGCAAAAACGTTCGAATTGGTTCGACAAGGATAAGGAGTACGAATCCGTGAACAAGTTGCTGCAGATCGCGATCTTGGTGTTTGCGGTCCTCGCCATGGCCGCTCCCGTGTTCGCCGAAGAGGCCACGCCGGCCGCCGACGAAGGTCAGCCGGCCGCCGCCGAGCAACAAGACACCGCACCGCCCTGGACGCTGATTTCGCTCTCCGGTGCGTTCGGTGCGGGCTTGGTCATCATCGGTGCCGGGCTGGGGATCGGTAAGATCGGTTCGCAGGCCGTCGACGCGATGGCGCGGCAGCCGGAAGTGGCCGGAAACATCCAGACCGCCATGATCATCTCGGCGGCCTTGATCGAAGGTGTGACGTTCTTCGCGCTGATCGTGTGTTTGCTCGCCTACATTTTCTAGGCGGCAGGATCACGCGATCGGCTCGGCGGTGCGGAACGGGCATGTTCCCCCGCCGGACGGCTTCGTACCTCCTGTCGACATACATGCTGCCGTTCTCACACGAAGGCGCAACGTCCTTCGTGTGAGGCGGCGGATGAAACCCCGACGGGAATCGAAGTCGACGGCTCGCCACGATCTCAAAACAGAAGGCTTGATGCAATGCTTCGGCGGATATTGATCTTGGCAACGATTTCGGCAAGTTTGGCCTACGCCTGGGCGGCGACACCGGTTCCGGTACGTGCCGAAGATACGGCGGCCGTACATGAATCGGCCTCGCACGGCGAAGATTCAGGGGACGTCGGCAGCGCCTTGAACCCGCTCGAGTGGAGCACCGATCTGGCCTTGTGGACGGCGGTGGTCTTCCTGCTCGTGCTGGTCGTGTTGCGGGTGTTCGCCTGGAAGCCGATCGCCGAGGCGCTCGAGGCGAGGGAAAAACACGTCCGCAACGAAATCGAAGCGGCCGAAAAAGCCAACCAAGAGGCCAAAGCCCTACTCGAGCAGTACCGCAACAAACTGGCCGAGGCGGAAAACGAAGTCCGCAATATGCTCGACCAGGCGAAGCAAAGCGCCGATGAAACGGCCCGGCAAATCGTCGAAAAGGCACGCCAAGAAGCCGAAGCCGAGCATCAACGGAAGCTCGCCGAAATCGAACAAGCGGCCGATCAGGCGGTCAAAGAGGTCGCCCAACGGGCGGGTGCCTTGGCCGTCGAACTGGCCGGAAAAATCATCCAGGCACGTCTCGATCCCACGGCCGACGCCGGGCTGATCGAGAAAGCCGTCAACAACTTGGGAAACACCGCCGGTAACGGAAAGGACTAACCGTTCGCCGGCCGACGGTATTGCTTCCAATGTGGCATCGTCTTTCAACGAGAACCGTGAGATGAGCGACGAACTCCAGGCCCGCGACGCCCAATTTGCGGCAGAATGGGATGCCGACGTCAACGCCGAACAGATCGCCGAGGTCTACGCCGAGGCGTTCTTGAACGCGGCGGAAAACGTCGGAGACGTCGCCTCGTGCCTGGAAGAACTCGAATCGCTCGTGACCGACGTTCTCGACGTGTTCCCCGACTTCGAGGCCGTTTTGGCCTCCGGCGTCGTTCCCCACCACGAAAAAGAAGGCATCATCGAGCGCACGCTCGGCGGAAAAGCAACGCCCGTGTTGCTCAACTTCTTGATGGTGCTTTCAAGGCGGGGACGGCTCGATTGCCTGCGGGCGATCGCCGCCAAGGCCCGCGATCTGTACGATCGCCGTCTGGGACGCGTTCCCGTACGGGTCACCGCGGCCGAACCGCTGGGCGAGGACTTGCTCGCCAAGATCAAGGCCGGTGTGGCTCCGTTGGTTGCGGGCGAACCGGTATTGGAAGTCGAGGTCGATCCCTCCCTCATCGGCGGCGTGAAGATCCGCGTGGGGGATACCGTGTACGACGCCTCGGTCGCCGCCCAATTGGCGGCCGTGCGTAAGCAGATCATCGATAGGAGCGCTCATGAAATTCAAAGCCGACGAGATCGCTTCCGTGATCCAGCAGGAAATTGAGCAGTATCGCTCAAAGATCGATGTCCGAGACGTCGGTCGCGTGCTGGAGGTTGGTGACGGCATCGCCCGCGTGTACGGTCTGTCGGGCGTGATGGCCGGTGAAATGGTCGAGTTCCCCAGCGG
>CAYVVR010000042.1:2462-13469 GCA_964454655.1 uncultured Planctomycetaceae bacterium
GCGTCCGGGGTATGGCGCTGAACCTGGAAGAGAACTCGGTCGGCGTGACCATCTTGGGCGACTACTTGACCGTCCACGAGGGCGACGAGGTTCGCAGTACCGGCGAACTGCTCAGCGTGCCGGTCGGCGAGGCCGTCTTGGGCCGCGTCATCGACCCGTTGGGCAATCCGCTCGACGGCGGTCCGCCCATCGTGACCAGCGAGCGCCGTCCCGTCGAATGCCCCGCCCCCGGTGTGGCCGAGCGTCAACCCGTCGTCGAGCCGCTGCAAACCGGGATCAAGGCCATCGACTCGATGACTCCGATCGGTCGCGGTCAACGTGAGTTGATCATCGGCGACCGAAAGACCGGTAAGACCGCAATCTGCATCGACACGATCATCAACCAGAAGGGCACCGGCGTCAAATGCTTCTACGTGGCGGTCGGCCAGAAAGAATCGAGCGTGGCCGGCTTGATCGACGCGTTGCGACGCCACGGTGCGATGGAATACACGACGGTCGTCGTGGCCGGAGCCAGCGATCCCGCTCCGCTGCAATACATCGCTCCGTATGCCGGCTGCTCGATGGCCGAATACTTCATGTACAAGGGCGAGCACGCGTTGGTCGTGTACGACGACCTTTCGCGGCAAGCTCAGGCATACCGGCAGATGTCGCTTTTGATGCGGCGGCCGCCGGGACGTGAGGCCTATCCCGGCGACATCTTCTACTGCCACAGTCGTCTACTCGAACGGGCGGCCAAGCTCAGCGACGAATTGGGCGGCGGTTCCTTGACCGCGCTTCCCATCGTGGAAACGCTCGAAGGCGAGGTTTCCGCTTATATTCCCACCAACGTGATTTCGATCACCGACGGTCAGATCTACCTGCAACCCGACTTGTTCTTCGCGGGTCAGCGTCCCGCTATGAACGTCGGTATTTCGGTCTCCCGTGTGGGCGGCAAGGCCCAGTTGCCCGCCATGAAAAAGGTGGCCGGCGGTCTGCGGCTCGACTTGGCTGCCTTCCGCGAACTGGAAGCGTTCGCCCAGTTGGGTACGGAACTCGACCCGGCCACGCAAGCCCGCCTCGACCGCGGGTATCGCATGACCGAATTGCTCAAGCAGGGCCTGTATGCCCCCATGCACGTGGTCGACCAGGTGATGGTCATCTACGCCGGAACCAAGGGCTACCTCGACAAAATCGAGATTTCCCAGGTTCGCCGGTGGGAAAAGGAGTTCCTCGAATACATCCACGCCGAACATCAAGCGTTGTGGGACAAGCTGGCCGAATCCAAAGATTTGACCTCGGATCTGGAACAAGAACTCGTTCAAGCGATCGAGGCGTTCCAGGCCAAGTTTGTCGAGAAGGACAAGTCGGCGGCCGCTTGACGACGGCGGTTGAACCGCACGAAACGAACACGATACGTACACTTAGGTAACCGGGCGAAACATGGCAAAAGCACGTGCCCTCGACCGAAGGCGGAAATCGGTTCGCAACATCCGCAAAATCACGCGGACGATGGAACTGATCTCGACCGCTCGCTTCAAACGAGCGATGGATCGCGCCGTGGCGGCGACCGCCTACACGAACCGAATCGCCGCATTGGTCGGGCATTTGACCGAGGCGGGGCTTGAAGTCAGCCATCCGCTGCTCGAACCGCGGACGACGACGCGTCGAGCCGTGTTGCTGGTGTTGACTTCCAACCGCGGCTTGTGCGGCGGCTACAACTCGGGCGTGCTGCGGGCGGCCGTCGCCGCACACCGGAATTTGCAAGAAGACTACGACCACGTGGCCTTGGAAGTTTCCGGCAAACGCGGCATTTCGGCTTTCCGATTCCGCGGCACGACCGTCGACGAGGCCTATACCCATTTCGAAGACCGCCCCAAGTTCGCCGATGTCGACGTGCTCGCCAAACGTTACCTGGACGAATACACCTGCGGCGACCTGGACCGCGTCGACGTCGCCTACGTGCGATTCGAATCGGCGAGTCGTCAATATCCGGTCGTCGAAACGTTGCTGCCCCCGGCCGCCTTGGAAGAAGACGGCGAGGCGGCTTCTCATGCCCAGTACGACTTCTTCCCCTCGGCGGAGAGCATCCTCGAGGAAGTCGTGCCGATGAGTATCAAGATTCGTTTATTCAAGTTCTTCCTCGACGCGGCAGTGAGCGAGCAAATCGCCCGCATGGTGGCCATGAAGACGGCCACCGACAACGCCGATCAGATGATCTCGCACCTGAGTATGGCGTACAACCGCGCTCGGCAGACGCAAATCACCTCGGAATTGTTGGAGGTCATCAGCGGCGCCGAAGCGATTCAATAATCCGGCACGTCCGGACCCCATATCGAACGGATCCCTTGGCCGAAATCCCAACCCGCTGTATCTAGTTGGAAAGAATCATGGCAGATACCGGAAAAACCACCGCTCAGGCAACTTCGGCAGTCCAAACCGAAAGTCCGAATTACGGCCGCATCACCCAAGTGATCGGTTCGACCTTCGATGCCGAGTTCCCCGAAGATCGCCTGCCGACGATCTACAACGCCGTGCGGGTGGTCGAAGAAAACAAGGGAGTGAAAATCGACCTGACCGGCGAAGTGCAACAACACCTCGGCGGTGGAAAGGTGCGCTGCGTCGCGTTGGGGTCAACGGACGGTCTCGTCCGCGGCATGAAGTGCCTCGACACCGGGGCGCCCGTCAGCGTCCCCGTCGGAAAAGCCGTCCTCGGACGCGTATTCAACCTGCTGGGTGAGCCGATCGACAACCGCGGCGAGGTTCAGGCCGAAGAACGCTGGCCCATTCACCGTGAAGCCCCCGAAGTCACCGATCTTTCGACGAAGACGGAAATCTTCGAGACGGGGATCAAGGTGATCGACCTGTTGACGCCGTTCGTCCGCGGTGGAAAAGCCGGTTTGTTCGGCGGTGCCGGGTTGGGCAAGACGGTCATCCTCACCGAACTGATCGCGCGTATCGCGTCGTCGCACGGCGGTTACTCGGTGTTCGCCGGCGTGGGTGAGCGCACCCGCGAAGGAAACGACCTGTGGCTGGAAATGCAAGAGACCGAAATCGGCAGCACCGGCCGCAAGGTCATCGAACAAACGTGTATGGTCTTCGGTCAAATGAACGAGCCGCCGGGATCGCGTCTGCGGGTGGCACTCTCGGCGTTGACGATGGCCGAGTACTTCCGCGACACGACCGGTGCCGACGTCCTCTTGTTCATCGACAACATCTTCCGCTTCTCGCAAGCCGGTAGCGAAGTGTCGGCTTTGTTGGGGCGTATGCCTTCGGCCGTGGGTTACCAACCGACGTTGGCCACCGAAATGGGTGCCCTGCAAGAGCGAATCGCTTCGACGAACAAAGGGGCGATC
Organism: uncultured Planctomycetaceae bacterium; assembly: GCA_964454655.1. Classification (GTDB taxonomy): domain Bacteria; phylum Planctomycetota; class Planctomycetia; order Pirellulales; family Thermoguttaceae; genus CAYVVR01. Next base: position 5,795 of record CAYVVR010000042.1, read on the forward strand.
ACGTCGGTTCAGGCCGTGTACGTTCCCGCCGACGACCCGACCGACCCCGCTCCCGCGACGGCGTTCGGCCAGCTCGACGCGTTCATCTACCTCGAACGTGCGATCGCCGAAAAGGGGATTTATCCCGCCGTCGACCCGTTGGCTTCGTCCAGCCGTTTGTTGGATCCGCAATACGTGGGCGAACGCCACTACGCCATCGCTCGCCGGGTGCAAACGATCTTGCAACGGTACCGCGAACTGCAAGACATCATCGCCATCTTGGGCGTCGAAGAGCTAAGCGAAGAAGACAAGCTGGTCGTCCATCGCGCACGCCGTATCGAACGTTTCCTGTCGCAACCGTTCTTGGTCGCCGAAGCGTTCACCGGCAAGCCCGGCGAAATCACCCCGTTGGAAGAGACGATCCGCAGTTTCGAAGAGCTGTGCGACGGCAAGTGGGATCACCTGCCCGAGCAGGCCTTCATGTACGTAGGTGCCATCGAACAGGCGGCCGAGCAGGCGGAACGCATGGCTGCCGCCGCCAAGAAGAAATAGTCGGCGTGCCGGGAAATTGCCCGGACTCGCAGGGAACAACCTCGACGGAAGTTTGCCATGCCCGAGTTGCAGTGCATCGTCGTTACGCCCGAGAAAACGCTCCTGGACGAACAGGTCGATTTCGTCGCGCTCCCGTTGTACGACGGGGAGTTGGGCGTCTTGCCGGGACACGCGCCCATGATCGGTCGTCTCGGCGCAGGCGAACTGCGGATGCGAATCGGTAACGACGTCGTACGGTACTACGTCGAGGGCGGATTCGTCGAAGTGCTCGACAACGTGGTTTCCCTCGTCACTACGCATGCGGTTCCGGCCGAAGAACTGGAAGTCGACGAAGTCGAAGAAGAGTTGAAATCGGCCTTGGCTCAAAAAGCCGACAGCGAAGAGCTGTTGGAGAAACGGACGCGGGAGGTGACGGCCGCCCGTGCGAAGCTGCGCACCGCGCTGCGGGCACACCGATAATCACCGCTGCCGGGAGCAATCGGTCCGCTTCCGTCGGCCGCTATGCTTGCGGTGATCCGCCATGGTATCGATCGAATCGCGAAACCGGGCGTCGATCTACCGCGTTTTACTCGCCCTCCCGGCGATCGCCGTCGTGGTATGGGTTTTCCGTCGCGTGTTGTTCGGCTGCGAGGTCTTCTCGTTTCGCGACGCGGGCCACTTCTACTATCCCCTGTTCGCCTTCGTGCGAGAGCAAATCCACCGGGGAATTTTCCCGTGGTGGAACCCGTACGAGAACCTCGGCGAGCCGATAGCCGCTTGCGCCACGACGTGTCTTTTCTACCCGCCGTCGTGGATCATGTGGCTACCCGGCCCCTTCGATTTGTGGTTCTGTGCGTACGTGATCCTTCACATCGTTTGGGGCGGATGGGGAATGTACGTCGCCGCACGGCGTTTAGGTTGTCGTCGTGAAGGCGCGACGACCGCGGCCGTCGCGTACATGCTGAGCGGCCCCATCTTGTTTCAAACGAGCAACGTCGTGTTTTTGATCGGTGCCGGCTGGTTGCCGTGGATATTCACGTGCTTTGAAACACTTCGACGAACACCGCGTCCGGAAACCGTCCTCTTGGCGGCCGTCACGACGGCGATGCCCGTCTTGGGCGGCGATCCGCAGCTCGCCTATCATTTCGCCTTGCTTTGGATCGGCCGACTTGTGTGCCGCTTATTGCTCGACCTCAAGAGCTCACGATTTTCCGGCAGTTCCCCAACGCGTACACATCGACGTGTATTGCTTGCTTCGTTGATCGCCTTCGCATGTGCGGGCGTGCTCGCGGCCGTTCAGGTTTTGCCGTCGGCCGAATACACGCAACGAAGCGACCGGGCCGTGATCGCCTCGCGTTTGTCGGCATGGTCGAAAATCGCCGAAGAGCTTCGTAGTTCGCCCGATCCCAAACCCGCCGCTGGGAAAGCCGCTTCTCCCCTCGGGGCAGCCGCAGAAACCTCGCTCGCAAGTCTCGACACGATCCCCTACCAGTTCAGCATCGGCTGGTGGCGGTTGGGCGAACTCTTATGGCCGAACTTCGGCGGCAGACCGTTTCCTCGCAATCAGCGGTGGATGGAGGCCGTTCCTGCCGAAGGACGCTTGTGGTGTCCGAGTTTGTACCAAGGGCTCATCCCCCTGCTAATGGCACTGGCCGGTCTTCGGTTCATCCCGGCGAGGGGGCGTTTCTCGGCAGGTAGCCGTGTTTTCTTGTCTTGGACGGTGTTGCTTGCCGTGTTGCTGTCGATGGGATGGTACGGTCTCGGCTGGTGGCTGCGTGAGCTGAGAATCGCGGGGGGTGACGGCATCGCACCGCCGGTCGGCGGTTTGTACTGGATCTTGGTCACGCTGGCCCCGGGATACGCCCATTTTCGCTATCCGGCCAAGTGGTTCACGTTCGTCGCGTTCGGCATCGCCTTGTTGTCGGCAATCGGGACGACGGAGTTGCTCCGAAGCCGTCGCTTTCGCCGCCGGCTGACCCGTTTGCTTGCCGGGACGGCCATCGCGTCGCTCGTCGTGTTCGTTCCCTGGATGGTCTTTCGAGAACGATGGATCTTCTGGTTCGCCCAAACGGATCCCCATCCCATCTTCGGACCGTTGGACGCCATCGGCGCGCACCGAATTGCCGCCGTGGGAATGACGCAAGCGTTGCTTGTCGCGGCCGCACTGGCGACCGTCCTGAGACTCAGCCGGCCTTCTCGCCGACGTCGCCGCCTGATCGGAGTCGCGATCGTCGTGCTGACCACGGTCGATTTGGCAATAGCAAACGGTTGGCTGGTCGTCACGACGCCGCCTTCCTTCCAACAGGAAACACCGTTGATTACCGAGCTCCCGGAAATCCCCGACGCTCGGACCGGCGAATCGGCCGACTGTTGCGACGCGATTCCCCTACGAATCGACCGTCGGCTCGATTGGTTTCCTCGCCGCTGGCGTTTCAGCTCTTCCGACAATCGACTTCGCGACTGGCTACGTTGGGAACAGGCAACTTTGGCCCCGAAACGGCATCTTCTTTGTCCGCCGCTATCGCCGGAACGTCGCCGAGCGGCCGTCGTCGAATCTTTCGGAACCATGCTTGCGGCAGACTACCTGGACGTATTGCTATTGGCAGCGGCCGACGCGCCTGCGCGCAGCGACAAGCCGTTGTGGTTCGACGACCTGGTCGGCGCGGCCGTTCGCTTGCGTCCGTCCCGGAAGCAATCGGTTCCCGCGTCCGAACAGCAAGCCGGCGATGCGGCAAGCGCGTCGTGGAAACGCACTACCGTCACGTGGGAAGGCGAACCGATCGACGTGTTTCGGCGTGCTCCGTTGCCGCACGCCTTTTTGGTCGAACGCGTCTCGTTCCTATCGCCCGCCGAGACACCGGAGAAACGCCTCAGAGCGGCCTACGCCGCGTTGTTCGCCGATGGACGGCCCCGAGATCTTCGACGCGAGGCCGTCGTCGCCTGCACGCAGGAAACGCTGCATCAAGATCCGATCCTCGGCATGCTGGTCGCCCGAGCCGAGCAGGCAAGCGAAAACGATCTTCCCTCGGGGCGATGCCGCATACGTCGCTACCGAGCCGGATACATGGAAATCGAGGTCGAGACTGCCGCACCGGCCCTGCTGGTGGTGCGCGAGCAATTCGATCCGAACTGGAAGGCGACGATTAGCCCGTTTCCAGAAGCGGCTTCGGCGGAGAAGGCCGACACGGACGTCGTACGCCCGTTGCGAACCGACCACGTGCTTCTCGGCATTCCATTGCGAAGCGGCCGTCATCTCGTGCGATTAGAGTATCGCCCCACGTGGTTGTACGTAGGCGCGATCTTGTCGGCAACCGCATGGCTAGCAACGGCGGCGATCTTCGGCTGCGTATTCTTCCGAAAGCGAACGAGGTGATTACGTCGAGGTCGACTTCGCCTTGCGTTCGGCCAATCCCTTGTTCGGATCCAAGTCGTCGCCGTTCTCTCCGCGAATCCGAAGGTTGGGCTTCTCGAGGACGACCGTCGTCTTCGGCGGCACGGAACGGGTCAGCCACACGCTCGAGCCGATCACCGAATCGTGACCGACCACGGTGCGTCCCCCCAAGACGGTCGCGTTCGCGTAGATGACGACGCGATCCTCGATGGTCGGGTGGCGTTTCGTGCCGCGCACCAATCGTCCTTCGGCGTCGGTCGGAAAACTCAACGCGCCCAAGGTCACCCCTTGGTACAGCTTCACCCATTCGCCGATCTCGCACGTTTCTCCGATCACGACCCCCGTTCCGTGGTCGATGAAGAAGTACCGGCCGATTCGTGCCCCGGGATGAATGTCGATCCCGGTTCGGCCGTGCGCCCACTCGGTCATCATGCGCGGAATCAACGGCACCTCGAGGGAATGCAACAGGTGGGCCAAACGATAAACGGTGACGGCTTCGAGGCCGGGATAGCAAAAGATGACCTCGTCATGCGACTTGCACGCCGGATCGCCGTCGTAGGCCGCCTGCACGTCCGTCCAAAGAATTTCCCGTACCGCCGGCAACTGCTCCAAAAAGGCAATCGCCTTCGCCTGCCCGATCGCTTCGAAATCGGCCAGTTCGTCGGCGTTGCACGGCTTCTCGTGATTCGCCTCGTGCCGTAGCGCTCTCGCAATCTGTTGCGTCAAAACGTCGTGCAGCTTGTCCACGAGGTCGCCGACGTAATACTCGACGTTCCCCATGTGCAGGCCGTCGCGGCGGCGATATCCGGGATAAAGGATCTCCTTCATCCACTCGGTCGCCTGAATGATGGTCTCGTAATTGGGCAACGGGCAATGCCCAAGATGACTGATTTGCCCCACTTCTTGGTAGGTCTGTACCAGCCGCTTGGTAACCTGCGGCAACTGCTCTTTCAAACGAAAATCCGAGGCCATCGTCCGATCCTCAGCAGAAAACCATCCGGCACGCCGGAATGTGGGCAATCCAAATAGAATTCGGGGAATACACAAGAACAACACGATTGTCCGGCCTTACGCCGGACAGGGACAGCCGCATTCGCGACAGAGCACGCTCATTCGAACGAAACTCGGCATGTCCATCCCCGAAAACGTGTTAAAACAGAGAAACGCCCCAAAGGCTATCGTCAGCACTTCATCGTATGGTGCGGCGAAAGCGGAATCAAGCGGGCACCGGCGGCAATTGCCGCTGTTTGCCTTGTTTCTCGCGATGGGCCGGACAAACATCGAGGCCTGTTCCACCCTGGACAGTTTCGGTCGAAACCGGCCGGTCGGTCCAAGAAAATCTCGCCCCCAGCGGGCATTCACACGATCCTCTGCCCCAAAGCTCGAATCGGCCTCATCACGGCAAGATCGGCGGCATGCGTCCGTAATTCGGGGGCGAACGTTGCTGTTCCCACCACGGCACGATCCCCGCGTTTCCGCCGGGTGTCGCCACCGGTCCTTGCCGATTGGGGGTACCCGGGCGATAACCGCCCACCGGCCCTTGCGGCACCGTGCCGTTCGGAAGATTGGGCGGAGCCTGAGGACGCACGGCCGTGCGTAGCTCTTCCGGACGGGACGCTTCCGCCTGTTGCGTTCCGTCGCTTGCTGAATTCGCCTTGTCGTTCTTCTTTTTGTCGTCGGCAACGAGCTTCGGCTCGACGAAGAAGGCCTCGTCGGCCACTGAAATGCGGTCGGGAGTCGCGTCCTCCAAGTCGATCAGCGGAATGTCCAGCTTGTCGCCGGCAAACTGAGTGCCTTCATAGATGGAACCGCGTTCGAACGGTCCCGCTCCGAACACCCACAAGTTGCGGGCTTTGCTTTCCTTCTGAATGCGTCCCGATTGCCACAAGGGGCGGCCCGTTTTGCGGTTGTACGCAAACAAGAGAATCTTCGTCACCGCCCGCTGCGACGTCTTCTTGATGATCGGGATTTCCGGCACCGAAGACGGCACGCCCGGAACCATCGTGAATCCACGCGGCACATCGATTTGCGGCACACCGAACAAAACGTTGCTCGTATCGGTCCCGACGGCTCCGGCGCGGGCTTCGACGATGTAGTCGGCGTCTTCCCGTTTGTCTCGCAAGATCGCCCCGTTGGCCAGCAAATGTTGCCGTAACGAGCTGGCAAGATAACTCGCATCGACGACGTCTTTCAGCGGCGTGGTATCGAGATACACGCTTTTTCCGGCAAGCGCTCGGAAGTCGAGCTCGCTTACTGCTCGATCCATCGAATCCGAGATCAACAGCTGTTCGGTGGCCGTGCGACGCGTCTCACTCCATTTCGTCGATCCGCAACCGGCGCACAGCATCGCCAGCGTCACGCATACCGTCCCCCAAACAGCGGCGGTCGCGTACCGACTCGAAAACAGCATCCCTTCCTTGGTGCTCACCACGCGCGATTCCATTCGTCGAGAAACACTGGTGTCGACTGCAGTCCCATCCGACACCGGTCCGCGCATCCGTGCACGGACGGCTACCATCGGGCGGGCGATTATAGAAACCGCTCCACGTACGCGCGAAGAGCAGTTCCACGCAAGCCCATCCTGCCTATCCTACCTACTCTTCCAGTCGGTCGGTCACGACCAGAGCGATTCGACCAGCGGGGGCACACCGTCGAAGGCCAACACCTTCTCGCACCACAACGCAACGGCCAACAGACGCCGGTCGTCATGGTGCTCGCCGACGAGCTGGACACCCACGGGCAGTCCGTCTTCTGCCAGGCCGCAGGAGAACGCCACGACCGGCAAGCCTGCGCAGCTCCACGGGGATTGGTTTCCCTTGTCGCCGGTCGTTTCGAGCGTGGCAGGGGCCGTCGTTTCGGCGGCGGGCATGATCAGGGCGTCGTATCCCTCGACAAGCGTCGAGGCCTGCCCGCGGAACCGTCGCAAAACCTGCAACGCATCGACATACTCGACCGCCGACATCGCCATTCCTCGTTCCAACAGGCTGCGAATCATCGGCCCGTATTCCGAGGCATGCTTTTCGAATACCGGGCGATGCCATGCCGCGGCCTCGGCCGCCATGATCTTCGTGTGGACCTCTTGCAGCCCTTCGAAGTCGCAGCCCAACCGTACAGGCTCGATGCACGCCCCGGCTTGCTCCAACTGCGCCAAGGCACGGCGGACGGCTTTTTGCACCTGGGGCGTGGCGCGTTCGAAGAAGAATTCCTCGACGAAACCGAGACGCGGTGTTTCGTCGTCGAAGGCCCGCAAATTCTCGAGCGGCCCGGCGATCTTTCCCGGCCCACCGAAAGCGTCGGACGGCGGCAAGATTTGCTCGAACGGCACGAGATCCGCCACGGTTCGTGCAATCGGGCCGACGTGATCGAGGGTAAAACTCACCGGCACGACACCCTCGGTACTCACGCGTCCGAAGGTCGGCTTCCAGGTTGCCGCGCCGCAATACGCGGCCGGCCGAACCAGCGAACCGCCGGTTTGGCTCCCCAGGGCGGCAAGACACATGTGCGAAACGACCGCCGCCGCCGAGCCGCTACTGCTGCCGCCGGGGGTGTGGTCAAGATTCCACGGGTTGCGCGTGGGCGACGGATCGAAGCAAGCAAATTCGACGGTCACCGTCTTGCCGAGAATGACGGCGCCGGCCTCGCGCAACGCGTGAACGACCGGTGCATCCGCCTCGGCCGTGTGCCCTTTTCGGAGTGAAGAACCGGCCAAGGTGGGCAACCCCGCGACATCGATGATGTCTTTGATGCCCACGGGCACTCCGTGAAGAGGGCCCC
>CAYVVR010000043.1:0-10541 GCA_964454655.1 uncultured Planctomycetaceae bacterium
CGCGAAACATCTCGGCTCCGGCACGCAACACGACTGTTGCGTGCGTACATTCCGTCAAACGCTTCGAATCGAGAACAGCAAACGCGATCGGTGCGTGGCGAAACTCGGGATCGCCGTAATGCGAAGAGGCGTCCTGGCTGGTGGATCGTTGCACGGCCTCGAAATCCCCGAGCCAACCTGCATCGGTGGCCATGATTCGAGGTGAAGTAGCCCGAACGGAAGCCCAAAACAGGTTCCGATCGGCTTGATATCCCGGTACGCCGCGCACACTGTACGCGATCCCGGCATGACCGGTCATGAAGATGTTCTCAAAGACTCGATAATCTCGCGCCGTAAGACTCATGCACGAGTAGCCCGGACACAGGAACGTGTTACGAGTGATATCGGCGTCGCGTGCGTTTCCGTGCCCGAAAATAAGCATGTTCGCAGCGCAGCCGATGAATGCGTTTTCCTCGAAGGTCAGTTTTTCCGCCTCTTCCATCATGATCGTCTGACCGCCGGCCAAGAACAGGTTCCGCTGGAACCGAACGTTTGCGACATCGCGATAAAGTTGAACGTTGTCGGGATGGCCCCATCGCAAATGGTGGTGCGAACAATTTTCAACGACGTCTACGTTGCGAGATTGCCACGTGACCAACAAGCCGTCGACGTTGTTGTAACCCGCATCGCAGCGCCGTATCACGACGCCGTCGGAATAGCTGATCGAGATCCCGGCGCCGTTCCACCAAGCCACGCACCCCTCGACCGTGCCTTGCTTCACGGCCCGAAGCGAAATGCCCGTCCGGCCGCACTCCCAAGCGCCGCATCGCCGCACGACGACGCGTTCTCCTTCCATGATTTCGACGCCGTCACGAGCCGCTCCATAAATCCCCAGCCCCTCGATGACGACATCATGCACTTTTCGGCCGGCAATCAGCGACCCCTCGCCCAACACGACCTCGACATCCGCCAGCGAATCGGGCGACTTCGCGCAGATCGTCAGTCGATATCCGTCCTCGACTTTCGCCACCGCCCAATCACCCGGCTCGCGAATCCACTCGACACGGTTTTCGAGCCAGTACCGATCTCCGTCGGAAAGCGTCCGACTATCGCCGCCCATATCGAAACGCACCACCCCTTGTTCGGGCACGATCTCCCGAATGGGATACCGGCCGAATGTGTTCCCTTTGCTGATCCACACGTAGATTTCGCCGTCGGACGTCGGCGCCGGCAATCGCAGGTGCTCGCCGTCTTCGATCTCGTTTCGCTTTGCTCGTCGGCTGCGCCACCACCCCTCGCGAGGCAACCTCGCCACCGGCAGTCGCCGTTTGCCCAAGAGGACCTTCTTAGGACGCGAAGCCAAAATCGCCGCCCACAGGTTCTCACCGGCCGGCTGCCAATCGTAAATCGGCGTGCCGCCGGACAGCCATACTTCTTCGCCGGGAGCGGCTCGGACAACGATCGGCTTCCCCGGCTCTCCCGAGGGCAACCGAATGCGCTCCCGGTAGATGCCGCCGTGAATCAATACCGTGTCGCCTGCTTTCGCAGCCGACAACGCGTTACCGATACAGTCGAACTTCGTCGTCCCGTCGACGGTGACAGCGGTCTGCGTGTCGGGCGAGAACACCTCCAACGTCGCCGCACCGGTTTCCTGTCGGGCTCCGCCTACCAGTCCGCATGCGGCGATCAACAGCAATCGACAAAACAGCTTCACGGCCTCTTCTCCAGATGTAAACGAATGAACGGACGGACGGTTCCGTCATGTTTCGGAACGCGATATATCACCTCTCGATATTGCGCATGATGACTCGTCGAATTCTGCGACCGAACAGCGGCCAGTTCGATCCCCGGTGAACACTCGACCGTCACGACAAGCTCGTCCGATACCCACCGGTCGCCGGCGATCTCCATGAACGGGCTATTCACCCACCACACGATCGGTTCGTCACCGTCTCCCGTCCTAACGACGGCGATGCCGTCTTCGATCAAACGTGGTTCGACATCGGGCGTGGTCCCGGCCAACGCGATCCAGTACACGTTCTTCTTGCGGCGATCGAGCCAATGGACGGTCGCGGGATGATGCTGCTCCCAAGCCCGATCCATTCGAGCGGCCCCGATCATGATGTCGCGTTCCAAGCGAATGTGCGCCTCGGATTTCGCAAACTTGCGTACCACCTCGCGGGGACCGACAAATCGTGTGAAATGTTCGGCCACATCTTCCGGCGGGCGGCTGTTCAAGAGCATGAACAACGGGGCGTACGCCCGTTCGGCGGAATGCATCCCGCCCGGATCGGGCCAGGGGGCACGCTCGGGATCGTCCAGGTAGATGGCGATCCACAATCCGGCCAGAGAGTAGTAACGCATCATGTCCATTCCGTAGGCCCGTACGTAGGGCCCGGCCAGGTTCCGCATTTCGGCATGGTACACGGCCGCCATGTCGCGCCAGAGCGTCTCTTCCATTGCCTCGGCCCACGCGCGCATTTCCGGCGATCTGGCAAAATGACGCCACATGGCCAGCCCCATCAGGTCGACACCGTAATACGTAGGTGAGTTGAATTCATCGAACGTTTCGTGTTCCTTGAAACGCTCGTAGACGGCTTTCGCTTTGGCTTTGCCGGCCACGCACAAATCAGAACGCTTCATTTCGGCGCCGACGTATTCCATCAACAGCGCCGACATGATCGCGATATTGGAGTAGCCGGGCCCCACGTCCCGTTCATGTGCGCCTTCGGCCGCCCGCAACAACGCCTCGTCCAGATCCTGCAGCAGGTCTTTCGGCAGGCGATCGGAGAAGGCTTCGCGAATCAAGATCAACGTGCATCCGACAAACTCTCGCCAATTCGGATCGACGGTTTCTTCCGGAACACGTCGCGGCCACGTACCGTACGATTTTCGATCCGCCGGGTCACGGTACTGAAGCGACAAGAGTTCACGAAGCATCGTCTCGGCTGCGGCTTGGTCCTCCAGCGTATTTCGCCACAGCAAGCCGACGATTTGGAATCCACTCCCGCGCACGTTCGCCCGAACATACTCCCTCAACGACCGTGAATCATACATCCTCACATCGGAGATCACGGTGTCCAAGTGCAACCTCAAGTAGGGAGACGACGGCCACTCCGGGACATGGAACGGGGGCACGTGTGCCCGATCACTTTTTCCCGCGGGGTCCGCTTCAATAAGAGCCCAGAACCCTCCAATCACGGCACAAAGAAAAATGAAACGCATGCTCCGGCCGGCTCCGTTACGATTCAACAGGACGGTATTCGTATGCCGAACGTACCCGGTCCGATCCGTCGTCACGATTTGCCCCCTTCCGCGAGCCCAAAGGACAGTGCCACCGAGCAAGCGCCTGTGGCCTCCCAATTATGATTCCACCGTGCCCGACAGCTCAAACACTTTCAAACGCCGGTCCGTCCAAGCAGAACGCCGCCCAACCTGAGCGTCCCAAGAACGTGGGCGATAAGTCTCGGCACGAGAAGGCCTCCGCGAGCGAGACGCTACTTCCGTCACACGAATCGGCAACACGCCTGTTGCCCCACGGAACACTCACTCCGCCGCAACAGGGGCGGTGCGACGAAGAATTCGACGCCGGATATCCATCAGCGTCGGACCTCGCCGTAGCGGCTCGATATCTGTCGGCTCGGTCGCCGGTTTGGGCGTGTCGGAAGCAGCTCTCGTCCCCCCGAAAAGCCGCGCAGCACCGCCGAGTAGTCCTCCAAGACCGCCCGCCGGTCGGGAAGCCGCCGGTGTCGGAACCGATGATTTGGAATCCGGGGCACCTTGAGCCTCTCGCGGCTCGTTGCCCAAAGCTGGACCGGGAACCTTTGATTCGTTCGCCTCGGTCGTTTCGTCGTTCTCTGTCGAGGGGCTACTGTTCGTCGTCGGCGGATCGGTTCCCACTTCAGCCGGAGACAGCGCCGGCCCGCGAGGCGCAGCTTCCGTTGCCGGCGGCATTGGCATGGGGGCGCCATCGGACGGCGTAGGGTAGGGCATCAGTGAGAAGGGTGCGGGCTCTCCCGGCGGTAATGTTCCCGGCGCGGGCATCGATGCGTCGGGCAGCAATCCTTCGACGGCCGGAACCTCACCCTCCAATAACTGCCTCAATCGAGACAAGACGGGGCGCCGTTCCGGATTGGGTTGGCCCGGTCCATACACCGGTCCGGGCGGAGCCCCTCCCGGGCCCAGCGGAGTCGGAACCATATCTGTAGGAGGTGTCCGGTTCTCCTCCGCACGGCGAGCCGCTTCCCGACGGCGTCGAATTCGCTCGAGCAGCCCGCCCCTCGGCCGATCGTCCCCCCGATCGGGTTGGGCAGTCGATTCACCTCCCAGCGGCACCAGCCGAAGAGGAGGGCGATTGTTCGTGTCCGCCGTCCACCAAAACAAAGAGGCATCTTCGCTCGGCGACCGAGCTGATGGCCGTTGCGAACCGGCTTCTCTCGCCCGTACATCGAGCGTTCCATCGGCATCGAGCGCGGTCACTCGCTTCGTTGCGAATGCTACCGCGGCGCAAACCAGCACGCCGCACACGGCAATCCGAGACAAACTCCATTGATTCGGCATCGCAAGCCGGCTCCTACACGAAAGAAGTCCGCCCCGCGTCAGGGGGGCACATCGTTCTCATCTGCTCGCATTGTAGCGGTCCGGACGGAGAATCCAATAACAAAACCGGCGGTTCGTGTTCATTGCCGTGTTCGTAACACCGCGATACATCCCGACTTGCGAAGACGATTCGGCCGCTTCGCGATCTTCCCAAGTGTTTCGAAACGTCGTATATTGAGCGAATGTCGACGTGACGTGTTGATGGATATCGATGTTGCGCTGCTCGGCATCGAGGCCGTCGGCAGCTCCCGTTCGTTCCCGTCTCCACTGAAGAGCGGAATTTGCAGGTCTCCTTGAGGCGAACCATCTCATGACAGATTCGAAGCGAAACCATTGGCAATCTCTGGCCGAATCGTTAGGGCTTCCCGTCGAGCAATTCTCCCAAGCGGATAAGGACGAAACCGCCGAGCCTGTCGAGGAAATCGCGAACCAAGACGAGCCGGTCGAGGATGATTCGTCGGCAACTTCCGATGCGGAAACTCCGTCGATGGACTCGGTCTATCCCGAATCGAAAGCCTGGAAAGAAACGGCGCCTGCGCGGCGTCCGGTCGCCTCGTGGGTCGAGGTCCACCGTAGCCTCGGCCTGGAACCTCCCCCGGAACTGGTACAAGCAGCCCAAGCGGGCGGCGAATCGCCGGAAAAAGCCCCCGCTGCCGCGACCGAGCCGGAAGAAGCCTCCCCGGCAGCAGAGGGAAGCCCCGCCGCCTCCGAAACGAAAACCGATTTGACCGAAGTCCTCAGCCCGGTATCGGCAAGCACAGATCTTCCCGACTACGATGAACCGCCGATCGTGGCGACGGCTTCGCCGGAATTGCCCGACGACGCACCCGTCGTCGAGGCATCGGTTTTGCCGCCGGCCGATTGGCAAACGGAAGAATCGGCATTTCAGGCACTCCCCGAATCATCGAACGACGAAGCCCTCGCTCCGGTCGACGCAACCGCCGTCGAGTTCTACGACGAGGAATCCGCTTTCAAGGCGTCGACATTGTTCGATGAAGACGATCTTCCCAGCGTGCGACCTCGCAAGAAGCGGCGACGGCCTCGACGCCGAAAGAAAGTCGTCCCGGTCGAAGAAGATGTGGAACCGGTCGTTCCGCCCCCGAGTGTGGACGAAATCGAACCGATCGACGATTTGGACACACCGGAACCGACCGGCAACGGCGACGCAGAAGAAACCGGCGAAGCTCCTGCGGCAACCACCAAACGCAAGTCGCGACGTCGTAAACGATCCAAGTCTTCGACGGAAGATGCGAACGACGCTGAAAAGTCCCAAGAAAAATCCGCTTCCGACAAGCATCGCGGAATTCCCACATGGGCAGAAACCGTCGGAGTCGTGATCGACTCGAACATGAAGTCGCGGGAAGAGCAAGAGAACAAGAAATCGCAAGGCGGACGACGTCGGCGACGCCGGTGAGGTATCATCGGCGCATCGTCGGCCCGGCGAGCCCTAGCAGGTTATCGCTGCGCGATCAATAGCACAAGTTCGCCCACATCATCTGAGGTGGCCATGGGCGCATTCTTGTTTGCGCTACCGGCAATTGCCGTCGGATGGATTCCGGTTCGTTTCTACTATTGGCTGGATCGGCGGCACAAAGACCCGGTCTACCTTCTCGGGGGCACCTTTGCGTGGGGATGTGTCGCCGGGGCGTTCGCACTCCTGATTTTGGCAACCTTTCTTCCCTGGCATGTTGCCGGGCGGATAGAAAGCGTCGCCCTGCGATCGCCTTGGCAGTACCTTGTCGCCGGAGCGATGTTATCGGAATCGGCCAAAGCCGCTTCACTGGTCGCCCTCTGGTGGATGGCACGCCGAAGCTTTCGACGTCCGCTCGACGGAATCGTTCTGGCCGGCACGGTCGCGGCAGGATTCGCCGCCACCGAGAATGTCTTCTACCTGCAACTGAGCGTTGTCGACGGTGGATTCGTCGAGGCGTTTCGTGTATTCGTCTATCGCTGCCTAGTCGGCGTGTTCGGGCAACCGCTCGGCACGCTGGCCGTCGGGGTCGCTTTGGTCTGGGCAAGCGGAAAACCACGGCGCCGACAAATACAACTCGTTGCCGGTGCTTGGGCCGCGGCGGTCGGCATCCGACTGGTTCGCAACCTGTTGGTTCTGCTGACGGCAAGTCTCGGAGGCTACGGTTCGCTCGCGGCGGCGGCGATGGTCGATCTGTCGGCATGGCTCTTTATGGCCGGTTTGGCCGTTTACGTGGTCTACCGCGAACATCGCAACATCGTAAAGTGTCTTCCTCGAGAAATCGAAATCGGCACACTCTCTCGAACGAGCTTTCGGATTCTCTCATCCCCGGTGCGGTACGCGGCCTATCGCTTCCAAACGTTGATTCCCTTCGTTAAGCCCCGAAACGCTCGATTTTTCGAATTGTTCGCCGAGCTGGCAGAGCTTCCCACATCGAGCAGCGACGACGCCGGTCACGCGGCCGACGAAGGCGATACCGACGAGCAAGAACCGGCGAGCGATCCGAAATTACACGCCGACGGCTCGACCATTGAGAGAATTCGGCAAGAGTTGGCCGCCGAGGGTCGTCGCTTCTAAAATACCGTCACCCTATGGTGGTTCCCGGGGCTCACGCCGCGCGAAGCGGCGACGTTCGCCTGCAATCTTCCCCTCCATGTCGGGAGTAGCCGACCATGGCCCTCACGTCATTCCCCAACTTTCCACCAACCGCAGCCGGGAAAACCGCGGACAGAAACCGACACCTGCTGCCGTGCGTAGGACGTGTGGTCATCTTTGCCTTAGCGATTCTCGCACCCAGTCCCGCGGTTCACGGCCAACCGAAAGGTACCGATATGTCGCCGTTTGCCGTTCAATTACCGGCCCCGGATCTTCCGAACGACCTCGAATGGCTGAATACGTCGTCCCCCTTAGATTGGCGAGATTTACGCGGCAAATTCGTGTTGCTCGATTTTTGGACATATTGCTGCATCAACTGCATGCACATCTTGCCCGAACTCGCCAAGCTCGAAGAGGCCTATCCTAATGAGCTTGTCGTTATCGGAGTGCATTCGGCCAAATTCACCGGCGAACAAGAAACAGCCAATATCCGCGAAGCGATCCAGCGCTACGGGATTCGTCACCCGGTCATCAACGATCGAGACATGCGGGTGTGGCGGCAATTTCACGTGTCCGCCTGGCCGACGTTGATCCTCGTCGATCCGGCCGGTCGCGTCGTATGGGCACGCAGCGGAGAGCAAACGTTCGAAACCCTCGACTCGCTATTACGAAAAGCCATCCCGTATTACCGGCGGCAAGGCCTCTTGGATGAACGTCCGGTTTACTTCTCACACGAGCTCGAGCGCCGGGAAGAAACGCCGCTGTACTTTCCGGGGAAAGTGCTCTACGACGCCGCTACGGACCGCCTGTTCATTGCCGACAGCAACCACCATCGGATCGTCATCGCCCGTTCCGATGGAAAACTTCTCGACATCGTCGGTTGCGGCCGCAAAGGGCGGCGAGACGGCACGTTCGATGCGGCGGAGTTTTCCCATCCCCAGGGAATGACGTTACTGGACGGTGCCCTGTACGTCGCCGACACCGAAAACCACTTGATCCGAAAGGTCGATTGGCAAAAGCGACAAGTTTCCACGGTAGCCGGCACGGGCACGCAGGCCCGCGGCCGATCGTTGACGGCGCCCGGCAAGGCGACGGCCGTCGATCTAAGCAGCCCCTGGGATTTATACGCGGTTGACGGCCGCATCTTCGTCGCGATGGCGGGCTCGCATCAAATTTGGTTATTCGATCCGGTCAAAGAGCGCATCGGTCCCTTCGCCGGAAACGGGCGGGAAGACATCGTGGATGGCCCGTTGCTGCCGCCGCGTCCCTACGCTCCCGGGTACGCGTCGTTCGCCCAACCCAGCGGACTCAGCGCCGACGATCGCTACCTGTATGTCGCGGACAGCGAGGGCAGTTCCGTGCGAATGGTTCCGTGGAACGGGCGAGGGGACGTTCGAACCTTGATCGGCACTTCGCACCTGCCGAGCGCCCGGCTGTTTACGTTCGGCGATCGGGACGGCCCTTTCGAGCTGGCGCGACTTCAGCACCCGCTGGCGGTCGTGTATCGCGAGGGAAAGGTTTACGTCGCCGACACGTACAACGACAAAATCAAGGTCGTCGATCCGGCATCAAGAACGGTTCTTACCATCGCCGGCAACGATCCGTCTCAATTTCGCGACTCGCCCGCGCGATTCAACGAACCTGCAGGACTGACGTGCGGCCCCGACTGTCTGTTTGTTGCCGACACGAACAATCATGTCATTCGGAAGGTGTCCCTCCGGCCGCCGCACGAGATCACGACGTTTCGGGTCGAAGGACTCACGCCTCCGAAACCGCCCCACCAAGATGTTCCCACGTGGGCCGAATCGGCAAAACATCAAGCAACTCTTCTTTCGGAGGCAACCGTCGTTGCAGGCGGAACAGTGCCCATCCAGCTTGAAATCACCTCAACACCGATGGTCGAACTCAATCCCCAGGTCCCCATCCTTGTCGAAGCGTGTTTCGAATCGGCCGACGGCGTGCTTCGCGCCGGTCAACGCTACGAGATTTCCGATGCCGAGAAAACCGTGGCGATCGACATTCCGAACACCGACGTTCCGCAAAAGCTGTTGCTGCAAATCACGTGCTTCTGGTGCGACAAGGGAAGCCGACTTTGCCGCATGACGTCCCGCAGCTACGCCATTCCATTGACCATCGGCCCACAGGCAGACACCGACCCGATTACGCTCGACATTGCGATACCGTAGCGGCGCCGATCGATGCTTTAGCGCGACGCGATTTTCCGACGTGCTCGCCGTAATTCGCCGGGAAGACGCCGACACAAGAACAATGCATCGGCCAGGTACCGAGGCCCCAGCCGGCGAGGTTCGGTAAGCATACGGTACAGCCACTCGAGGCCGATCCGCCCCAGCCAGGCCGGGGCGCGACTCTTCCGCCCGCACACGAAGTCGAACGAAGCGCCCACCTGAACCGAAACCGGAACGCCGGTAGTCTCGTGCCAATCACATAACCACAGTTCACCCTTCGGTTGCCCAAGCGCGGCGAACAACAATTCCGGTCGGGCACTACGAATTCGTGCCGCGATGGCCTCGTTGGCACGGCGATCATCCAAGTGAATCGTCGGCGATTCGGTACCGGCCACGCGAAGCTTCGGAAAGTGTCGCACGAGCACGTCGGCCGCCTCTTCGGCCACGCCGGGCTCACCGCCGAGAAGATAAATCGACCATCCGCGATCGGCACACACCGCCGACAACGCCCATATCAAGTCGGCACCGGTCACTCGTTCCGGTAGCGGTGTCCCCAACAAGCGAGACAGCCATACCAAGGGCATTCCGTCGGCGGTCAAAAATGCAGCTTGCCGATTGACCGCCTGAAGTTCCGGCATCCGGTCGCAGAGCATCGCGTAATGCAGGTTGGCCGTGATGAAAAAACGCGGCCGGCGTGCTCGAACCAACCGTTCGACGTGCTCGACCGTTTGCCGAAAGTCCATTTGTGCCAGCGACAGGCCGAGAACCTCACTGGTTTGTACAGAGATCGTTTCCGAAACGGCGGTTTCCGGTCCCGTCTCCGCCACCGCTACCTTCGATTTCAATGTCGCCACTCCTGACTTAACCCCACGTCGGTCGGCACCGACGATGATTCATTTCGGGATCGCTCTCAGAAGTATGGCGTACTACACGCCCCGATTCGCTACGCGTGGGGAATCGGTGTGCGGACGGCGAACGATACAGATGTCGATCGTTACGATTATGAAGATTGTGCCGAAACAAAACCGCAACGGAGGACCGCCGAACGAGTCCCCGCAGAAATATCGCCGAGGTGGTCGCAGACGCCTACGGTAATGCCGTCGGTCGCGTGGAGGAACGTAGTCCCCGTGAAGAACACGGCTGCTGCCCGGAACGGGCCGCTAAACGGTCTGCCCAGCATACGTGCGTTTTCTGTCGTCTAGGTGCCGCCA
>CAYVVR010000043.1:10551-13452 GCA_964454655.1 uncultured Planctomycetaceae bacterium
TCAGACGACCGCCGAACGAGTTCCCGCGGAAACAACGCCGGGAGGTCGCAGACGACTACGGTAATGCCGTCGGTCGCTTGAAGGGACACAGTCCCCGTGAAGAAAACAGCTGCTGCCCGAAACAGGCCTGTTAAACGGTCTGCCCAGCGTGTGTTTTATGTCGTCAGGTGCCGGCACTTACACGAGCTGTTTGCGGACGGCCCAAACCGCAGCCTGGGTTCGATCCGAAACGCCGATCTTACGCAGAATGTGCTGTACGTGCTCTTTGACCGTCTCGTAGCTGATGTTCAGCGCCATCGCGATTTCCTTGTTGGTCAACCCGTAGGCCAACTGTCGCAGGACTTCGCTTTCGCGTTGCGTCAACGGCACTTCGACGTCGGCCCCCAAGCGCGGCGTCGCCAATGCCCCCGTCACACGCCGCAGCTCGTCGCGAGTCCACACGTTCTCACCGGCGGCGACACGGCGAATGGCATCGACCAACTCTTCACGCGAGCATCCCTTCAGGAGATAGCCGTTGGCCCCCAACGCCACCGATCGAGCGATGTACGTCGGATTGTCGAACGTCGAAAGCATCAAGACGGGCATCGTTTGCTTTTCGAGCTTGATACGCCCCAAGGCGTTCAGTCCATCCCCCTTGGGCATGCGGATATCCAGCAGCACGACGTCGATATCGTCCCGTTCCAAGGCATGTCGCACGGCCTCTTCGCCGGTACCGACCTCGGCCACGATTTCGATCTCGCTGCCGGCAAGCATCGAACGCAAGCCGGTTCGCACGACTTCATGATCATCAGCGATCAACAGTCGGATTTTTTCCATTGTTCATCTCCCCACAATCACGCGTTCACATTTCCGCTTGGCGAGGATCGTCTCAAGATGTCTCGTTCACCGGCTGCCGCGTCCCGCATCAGCGTGTCAAACCCGAAAAAAACGTAATACGCACTTATCGATTCGCCCGACGAACATCTCCTCGGTTCGCCGTTCACGCCGATTCCCATCGCACGAACCGCACCACCAAGAGCACGATGTCATTTCGGCTTTCGACGATACCGAGGCAACTGAACCCGAACGGTCGTCCCCTTACCGGGAGCAGAACGAATATCCACGTTGCCGTCCAACACCCCGGCTCTCACTTGCATGCCTCGCAACCCGAAGCGATCACCGTCGACGCGGTCGGCCTCGAAGCCGACGCCGTCGTCGACAATCTCCAATTGAACACTGGTGCCCTCGTCGCTGATGGTCACACGTGCCGATTCGGCGCCGCTGTGGTTTCGAATATTCGCAAGCCCCTCTTGCACCAAACGCAAGACGATTCGATCGAGAACCCGGTCGCCCAACGTCGATTCCGAACACTGCCAAACCAATACGGTCTGGATGCCTTCGGCGGTGAGTTCCTCGACCAAGTCCTCCACACATCCACGCAACGACTTTCTTTCCAGTTCGTCCGGTTGCAAGCCACGTATCAGTTCACGGCTCGTCCGCAAAGCCCTGGTCACCAAGCGTCGAACGCGAAGCAAACCTCGGAAAAACTCCGGTTTTTCTTCGGCCAACTCCATCGTTTCGGAGCGGGCGAACAGCGAATCCAACCCCAATTGGGCCGCCAGCGCATCCTGCGCGATCGTATCGTGAATTTCGTACGAAATGAGTTCTCGCTCTCGCCGACACGATTTCAACTCACGACGAAGCGCCTTGTTTTCCCGCAGCAGGTCGGCCACGACTGCCGATTTTTCGGGCAACGGCGTCGCAATCACCCAACTCACCGAACCGGCCGGTTGCACGACCACGCTCCAGACCCGATCGGACGGCGTATCGACCAAGAACTTCGCCGCCTCACCACGCCGTAGGGCGGCAAGCTCGTCTACCGCGTGAGACCATGAGGCAAACCAGTCATCGATCGACTCACGCGAACTTCCGGTTACGTCGTCCGAGGCTCCCTCCAACAACGCCTCGGGAGTCCCGTACACGTCGACGACCCGACCGTCGCGTTCCACTTTCCACACGATCGACTGGTGCGATTGTTTCGTTTGGATCGCACGCCGTTGCTTACTCGCCTCGCGTCGCAGTGCCGGTTCGGAACGCCGCTCCGCCAATTCGGTTGCGGTCTCGACGCCCAACACTTGGCACAGCAGGGCATAAAGCGACTGGTTCGCTCCCCGTTGTGGCCGACTGTCGGACGCCAGTCGCACGCGTTTGACACCGACGACGCGTCGTTCGTCAATCGTTTCCAAATCGTCACGAGCCGCAAGGCAATCACCGTGATCTACCGACTCATCTCCGTCGGTGACGCTGTGCAGCATGTCGCGGTGCATGGTGTGTCCACTCCGGGATGCATTACTTGATCTATTGCGAATCGACGGACCTTAACTGCCCCAGCCCCGGATGTGTCGGATAAACGCCCGCTTCGAACGCCATTTCGTGTCACTCAAGCTGCTCTATATCGAAGACAATATACCCTTGATTGCCCTAAATCTGCCGTCACGACTCCTTCACCCGTCAAAACTCTGCCAATTTCTGGGGAAGGTTGCCCCCCATATTAGTCAACTCTCCCCATGTTGTCAACGTCGATAGGCAACACTTGAGGGGGTGTACTTTCCCTAACTCGAATGGGTGGCAATAAACTCTCCGCACAAGCAAACAGCGATCGCCAAGCGCGAATCCCACCGGCATACCCATGTTTACGGCGCAGCCCCTCGGAGGGAGCGGGCCGTCCCCTCCAAATCCTCCTGGAGACTAGTGCCGACGGGGGTTTCACATCTGCCCTCAAAAAAGTAACGTCTTATCACAGCGTTGCAAGCCGTAAGAATAGCGGGTTTGCTTGCTCCCCAAAGCACGCAGATGTATACAGCTTTCCCTCAGCGAGAGGCAACAAATCCGAGGGAGCTTTCAGACGCTCGAGAGTCACTC
>CAYVVR010000044.1:0-13369 GCA_964454655.1 uncultured Planctomycetaceae bacterium
GCGTCTCGCTGCCGAAGAGGTTTGGGATCTGGCCGACGGCGATCCCTCTCGCATCGACGTGAAATTGCTGGGAGAAGCCGCAGCCCGCGGCAATAAGTTCGCTTCGGGTATTCTTGCCGATAGCGTCCGTCATCTAGGCTGGGGGATCGCGCAGGTCGTGACGTTGGTGGCTCCGCATCGAATCATCGTCGGGGGCGGCGTCTCGCTGTTGGGCGAAGAACTGTTCTTCGCGCCGCTGCGACAAGCCGTGGCGCGCTACGTGTTTCCGCCTCTGGCCGATCGTTACGAGATTCTGCCCGCTGCATTGGGCGAAGAAGTCGTCGTTCACGGCGCGTTGGTCTTGGCCGCCGATTCGTTTTCGCAAGCGGCATGTTGAACGGGTAGCCTACGCGCCACCCCTCGCGCTACTTTGCGAGCAAATCCAAAACCGCTTGGTGCAGACGACCGTTGGTCGCCAGCCCGTTTCCGCCTTCGAAAGTCGCCGCGCCGGTCCAATCGGTAAAGCGGCCGCCGGCCTCCTCGATTACCGGCAAAAGAGCTGCCGCGTCCCAGGGATTCAAGAGCGGATCGATCGCCACGTCGACCCGCCCGGTCGCAACCAACAGGTACCCGTAGCAATCGCCCCAAGTTCGCACGAGTCGCGCCTTATCTTGCAGGGCAAAAAAAGCCTTTCGGGATCCGGCCAAGTCGAAATTCTTGACCTCGCTCGTCACGATACACGCTTCGGCCAAGTCGGGTGTATCGTTGACGTGCGTCGGCTGCGGCCGAGCATCGCCTTTTACGTACCATGCACCTTCACCGGAAGCGGCGTAAACGGTTTCGCCGAGCGCCGGGATGTGAATGACGCCCACCACCGCCCGGCCGGCATGTTCGACGCCCACCAGCGTGCCGTAAAGCGGCACTCCGTGGATGAACGATTTCGTCCCGTCGATGGGATCCAGAATCCAACGAAAGCCGCTCGTTCCTGAAACGGATCCGTGCTCTTCTCCGAGGATGCCGTCCGCGGGAAAGGCATCTAGAATGCGATTCCGAAGATGCGTTTCGGCTTCCCGATCGGCAATCGTGACGGGGCTGGCATCGGCCTTGCGATCCACCTTCAATCGCGAGTCGCCGAAATACCGGAGAGTGATCTCCCCGGCTTCGCGTGCAACTTCGACGGCCAATTGCAATCGGTCGTGAAACAACGTCGCCTCCTCGCTTTGCGAGTCGTCCCGTTCAGTGCTCGCCGTTATTGTGCTTCAACGCGTGGATATGAGCGTCGTAAGCATTCAGTATTTCGTGACGCCGCAACATGCATGCAATGTCGTCACCGGTCTCGTTCAAGACGGGCACTTCGTCGAGCTGACGTTGTGCCATCACCCGCAGCACCGTATGCAGGTTTTCGTCGGGATTGACGGTGACGGGTGGACGCGAAATGTCGGCCGCAACAATCAATGCCCCGGCTCCCTCTCCGGCCAAAACGCTTCGCAAGTCGTGCAACGACAACAAGCCGATCAGTTGGCCGGCCTGGTTCACCACGGGAAACACGGTATCGCGAGAATCGGCCACCAAGCGCAGTACCTTCGGTAACGGCATGTCTTCGGTAATGCGGATCGGACGGCGACCGGGATCCCACACATCGCGAATCTTGATGTTCTCCAGCACGTCGACGACGAAGTCACCGAGATGCGCCGGGCTGTCGATCAGCGAGTGAACTTGTTCTTCGTACAACGTCCAGCGAGAAGACAACGCCGCCACATGCACGAAACTGACCAACATCAGCGGGGCCAACAAATCGTAGGAACCGCTCATTTCCGAAACCATAATCAACGCGGTCAAAGGGGCTTTCGAGACCCCGGCGAAAAACCCCCCGATCCCAACCAAGACGAATGCTCCCACAGGCGGCGCGCCGGGGAAAAATCGGTGAAAGATCGTTCCGACGGCCGCGCCGAGCATTGCGCCGATAAACAATGAAGGCGCGAACACACCACCGCTTCCCCCGGACGAAACCGTAAAACTTGTCGCCAGAATCTTGGCCCCTACGAGGATGATCATCAATCGCAACGGCACGGCCGGACTTTCGGAAAGCACTTCCTGCATCCAGCCGTAGCCGCCCGACATGACGTGCGGAAACGCCAACGCCAAAAGGCCCAGCATTGCACCACCAATCGCCGGCTTGATAAACCGCGGAACCGGTAACACGGCGAAAAAGCGGTCCCGCAGCCCATAATACACATTGACGAAAATAAAGCCGACCACGGCACAAATGACGGCAAACACCACGTAGTAGGGCAGTTCGTGCGCTCCATGGAAAGCGCAAGGAAGTTGTCCCGTCAACGGATCCAGTGTCGTCGGAACCCGCAAAACCGCTCCCTGTCCGAAAATCGATGCAAAAACCGTATACGCCACCACGGAACCGACCATCGCTGGCCCGAAAGCTGTAAATTCGATCGCCGTACTGGCGTAGAGGACCTCCACGATGAACAACGCCCCGCCGAGCGGGGCACGAAATATGGCGCCGATCCCTCCCGCCGCTCCAGCGGCCAGGAGCATCCGACGTTCCCAATCGCTCAACCCCAGTCTGGTCGCCAAAAAGCTTCCGAACCCGGCCCCGATCTGGGCGATCGGACCTTCTCGCCCGGCAGAGCCCCCGGTGCCAATGGTGATGATGCTGGCGATGCTTTTGATGATGGGCACGCGTCCGCGAATCATGCCTCGTTGAAAATGGTAGGCCTTGATCATCGCGTCGGCTCCCTCTCCTTCCGCCTCGGGAGCGAACGTGTACACCAAGAGTCCACACAACAGCCCACCGACGGTAGGAACCAACAAAACGGCCCACCAATGTTGGGGAAGATGCATCGTGACCGCTTCACCACCGCCTTCTCCCCCGGCCAAGGGAGGCACGTAGCCCATCATGACTTCCTGGGCATAGTACTTGAGAAATTCGAGTGCCCAATAAAAGGCGGCAGCCCCCAAACCGGCCACCACGCCCACCAACGCGCTATACGCCAAGACGCGGCCCGACGATTCCAGGTCGAAAATCTCACGCAGCGGAAACCAACGCGTCAAGACGGACCATAATCCGACGGAATCTTCGTTTTCCGACACGGCACACCTCGATTCCCACATCCCCCAGACAGAAGGGGACACACCGATTGAAGAATATCGCCGAACTCGGCATCCTGCCGAGTGCCGTCAAAGAAACCAATCCACGGCTCCATCCGGCAACGACCGAAGCTTCAGGAAGCCGCAAAAGAAGCTTCGGAATCATTCAGACGTTTCCCGATTTGGTGGGAAATTTTTACTTTACCGCGCGTTTTTCTCGACCGCAATCGGGGCTTGTTTCTTGTTTTCGGCTTTGGCATTGGTTTCGCGCGACGCTTTCTGCTCGACATCACCGGCCAGCAGGGCATGCAAACATATGACGGCTACCCCGCACACCAAGAGACTGTCGGCGATGTTGAAGTTCGGCCAGGGCCACGATCCGATCATGACGAGAATCCAATCGCGCACGGCGTAGACGGGCTCTCCGACTTGGTGGAGCTCCCCCGGGTAATTCCACACCAAACCGGGAAACCCGAGCCGATCGTACAAATTGCCGAGGATGCCCGCCGTCACGGCCCCTCCAGCCGCCGCCAACCGCCAATCCGAGGCCGCCCGACTCCAAAACAGCCACAGCGGCAAACCGACGGCCATGACGACCGCCACAAGGGCGAACAGGGCCGTCATCCCTTGGCCCATCCCGAAAAGCGCCCCTTCGTTGAGGCTAGTCTGAAACCCAAACACCCCGTCGATCAGCCACCACACCGGTTTTTCGCCGGGCATTCCAAGGCGGGCGAAAATCCACGCCTTGGTTGCCAAGTCGGCGATCAAACCGCCGGCCAGTATCCCCCCGAATATCACATAGCGGCTCAACGGCAACCGGCCTTTTTCCGGGGCAGAAGGCGTCTTGTGTTCCCCCTGAGATCGCATCGCGTTTTAGAAACCTCGGCTTGCAGGTGCTATCGGTGCCCGAATCCGTGAATAGGGCATTGTGCCGCGCATTTAGTCACTCAGGCAAGACGAGAAGAGCACGACAACACTGGGTGGACGCTGCACCGGCCACGGCACGGCCAGTCATCCTTTCGCCGATAGGGGAGTCCAAAATCGTATGGGGATGCGATGCCGCCGGCTACGTCGTCGCTCGAAGTCAGCTTCTCTCTTCAAGCTTTTCGGCACACTGCACGCAATGTGCCGTGTACGGGATGGCGTTCAATCGAACCTTCGGAATCTTGCAACCGCATTCGGCACAAACTCCGTAGGTCCCCTCATCGATGCGTTCGAGGGCCTCGTCGATTTGACGGAGCACTTCCCCTTCCGACTCGGCCAGAACCAAATCGAACTCCTGCTCGAAGTTGTCGCTGCCCAAGTCGGCCATGTGGATGGGCATATTGGAGCTGCTCGCAGTGTTGTCGCCGTTGCGATTCAGCGCCGAATCGGCCAAATTATCGACTTGCGCCCGTATCCTGGCCCGCAGTTGCAGAAGCTTTTCACGGTATTGCTGGTAGCCGGCCTTCGTCATCCTGTCGACTCCGCGGTGTAACCGATCTACGTCATATTCGGCTGTGGCAAACGCTTCATTTTAGAGGGGGGCCGGCCCCCTGTCAAACAACGGACCTCGCCGATTCGCCCCATAAAAAACGGCCGAAGATCCGTTTTCCTCCGGCCGTTCACCTCAAATTGGAATGTTTGCCCACGCCGCTCACTCGTCGACACACTGAGCGGTTGCAACGCAGTCATGGTCTACCACAACTCTCAACCAATGAGCGTGAAACCCCTTGGGAAACTCGTAGTTCAAGACTTCGCCGGGCCGAACCACAAGCGTCGTCCAATCGTGAAATCCGTGATGGTCGAAATCGATCTGCAACGTGAAACGCACCGGCACGTCGGCGTCGTGCGACAACCGGAGCGCCCGATACGCAAAATTCGTCATCATGTACGGATCCGAAGGCGTTCCGGCCTTGACGTGCGTCTCGTGCCACGGGCCTCCGTTACCATGGGGTTTCCCCAATCGCCACAAGTCGTCCAACGCGCCGAACCAAAGTCCCCGGCCTTGCGAGTCGGCGAAAAAGTGGCCGTCGGAAGACGCGCCCGGTTGCGTACCGCTGAGCACCAAGAGCCCTCGCCACGAACAGAAATCGACGATGGCCTTGCCATGACTGCACATGGGCTTGGCCAATCGCCAATCGGGCGTGTTGTCGCCGGCTCGCGGAATCTCATAAAACGTGCCGTGAACATTCGCCAAGAAACGCTCCGACGCCACTTCGCGGACGACGCGACATTTTCCGATCCACTGATCGAAGGCCGCATCGCCTTTCGGCAACCGAAACCGCCGCCCCCGCGAATCTTTCACAATCACCGACGCGGCATCGACCTCGAATTCGGGTCGGAATTCCCCGATCTTCAATACTTCCGCCGTTCGATCCTCGGCCCGATCGTCGAATACGAAATGTGAGCCGTCGCTCGCAAGCCGCACCTCTTGGTAAACGACCGATTCCGGGGCCCGGGCATTCGGCGTGGTCAACCATTGAAGGCTCCGATTGTGGGAAGCCGGACGCACGATCCCGCCGACGACATCCTCCGCGTCCACCTCGGCCAAGGCGGCGAACAAATCGGCATTCGAAGCCGACCAAGCCGGTGTCGGCGACCAATAATGGAAAAAGACGGTTGCCCGGCAGTCGCGATCGGCGACGACGCGAATCCACTCCCCGATATCACCGTCGGGAAGTTGCATCGTGCGGTACTCACCCGGCGGAACAACCAACGAAGTCAGGGCCTGCCAATCACCTTTTCCCGTAGGATCCACTTCGAAGCGAAAACGAACGGCCCCCTCGGCATCGACGACGACATGCACCGTTCGATCTCGATACCCGGCCGCCAGATAGGGCACCGAAGGTTCTCCAGCCTTGACGGTGTCGTTCAACCAAACGCCGCCCCAACCGGCATCCGGACCGAACGCCGCCATTTGCTCGTACGTGCCGAACCACAGGTTCGATTGCGCTTGCCCGCACAACGGGTTGTTCATCATCGAGGCATCGTCGGCCCCAAGTACGACCTTGCCCCGCCAGGCACAAAAATCGGGAATGTAACGAAGTTGCGTAGCAATCGGCCGAATACCGGCCGTGTCGTGCGCCGAAAACGACGGTGGAAAATCGAACAGCCCACCGTGCATGCAGAGCATCCAGCGGCCGTCGGTGATCTCCCGAATCCGCGGCCATTCGGTATACCAACCGTGCTCGGGATCGTAGGTCAAACTCGATTTCGGCAACCGGTAGGTATACCACGTACCGCCGTCCAAGAGTTTGAGGATGACCGAGCGTTTGTCCCAGCCGATCGCCCACAATTGTGCCCGATCGTCGGGATTCCCTTCGATGCCGCCCGGACCGGTCACGTCGGTGAACTGTTTGCGCTCGACGATGCGCCACGTTTCGCCGTCCCATTCGGCCAACACCCCGGCCTCTTCGCCCTGGGGCGGACCGCCGACCTTCAAATACCGGTACGCTGCCGCATTCCCGTTTCCGCGTTCGCCGTTGTTGGCGATAACGACGCGTCCCTGCGCCGTGTAGCCGCCTTTTCCATGCCAGCCGGGCACCGGTTTTGCGAACAGTTTGACGACATCCAACGAATGCACGTCGACCTCGTACAAGGCGCCTTCCATGTCGTAGAAGTACACCTTGTTCGCCGGATCGGTGAGATGCCGCATGACCGCCGTCATGCGTCCTCGCAGCTTATGGAGATCGCAAACCCGAACGTTTCCTTGCGCGTCGATAAAATACGGCCCGATGATCAACTGGTTCGATTCGCGATGGATCATCCGGCAGGCGTGCGTTCCGCCGACGCTTTCCGGTCGGACCTCGACGTTCATCTGTTCATCGACGGCGTACAGCTTGTCGTTGCTGCCGGTCGTCTTATGCTGCGGATAAGTCAGAAACCACAGCTTTCCGGCCCAAGGAACGATCGCTCCCGTTCCGGCCTCCCCGTGATTCGGGCGATCCTTGACGTCTTCCGGTTGGTTGAACGCCGCCAAATGCGGATAGATACCGCTGATACACAAGTACTTGGTTTGCGGCGGTTCGTCGGCTCGCAGCCATTCCGCCCCAACAATGATTGTCGCAACAAGAGCAACAATACCCACAACCTCGAGCCCACAGTTGCGACGTTTCAACGTGCTTCTTTCGTTCATCGAAACTCCCCCACACAGGTTTTTGCATTGCACCGTCGGTTACACATACCGATCGGCCGAAGAGGGGAGGGAAACGCGCGTTGGTCGGGCATGGCTTGCCGATTATAATCACACCAAGGCGCCGATGCACAAGGCAGCCGAAGAAAACGCAAATGCGATCCCCGGCCTCCCCACGACTTTCCCACCGCTTTACTTTCCGCTACAAGCAGCCCACCAGGAGTTTCCCCGTGCGATACCTTTCGCGTTCGCCTCGTTTGCCGATTCCTCGCCTTGTTGTCGTTTCGTCGATCGCTTTCGGCTTTTTCCTATTCGGCACAAGCCACCGGCTTCCCACCGCGCGGGCTTCGGAAATCGTCGTCCACGTCTCTCCCCAGGCAACGGCCGCGTCGCAAGAAACAACGGTACCCTCCTTGGAGGAAGCCTTGCGCCGCGTTCGCGAACTGCGGAAAAACGGCAACAAGCCCGTTCCCGCCACGATCACGATTCACGCCGGTACGTACCCGATCGAAAAGCCGCTGGTCTTGACGGCGGAAGACAGCGGCACGGTCGAGGCGCCGTTCGTGATTCGAGCGGCCGGCGATGGTCCGGTAGTCATCTCGGGCGGCAAACCGATCACCAGCTGGCGCGTCACCGACGACGGCTTGTGGAAAACCGAGATTCCTGCCGTCCGAGAAGGGACGTGGCATTTTCGTGAACTCTTCGTCGACGGCAAGCGACGGCCTCGCGCCCGGAAGCCGAACGAGGGCTTTCTCCGCGTGGCCGGTTTTCCGGACGGCGGCCGCGAGGTTCATTACCACACCGACTGCCGGCGCTTCCAGTTTGCCCCCGGCGATCTCAATCCTGATTGGTACAACCTGAACGACGTCGAGGTCATCGTTTATCACTTCTGGACCGACTCCCATCTGCCGATCGAATCGATCGATCCGGCGACGAACATCGTGACCTTTCGACACAAGGCGGGCAAGGTGTTCACCGACGATTTTACGTCGAACGGTGCCCGCTACGTCGTCGAAAACGTGCGAGAAGAGCTCGACGCGCCGGGCGAATGGTACCTTGATCGCCGATCCGGCGAACTTACCTACAAACCTTTGCCGGGTGAACGTCCCGATCGAACGTCGGTGGTGGCTCCTTTCGCCTCGCGGCTTGTCGAATTACGAGGCGATCCCTTGAAACGTCAATACGTGCGGCACGTTTCGTTCCGCGATATCACGTTCGCGTACGCGAATTTTGAATTGCCGATCGGCAATTCCAACGACAAACAAGGCTCGGCAAGTGTTCCCGCCGCCATCTTTCTCGAAGGAGCAGAACACTGTAGCTTCGAGCACTGTGCCGTCGAAAACGTCGGCACGTTCGCCTTCGAGATTGGTAACGGGTGCCGCAAGAATGTCTTCTGCGCGAATCGCATTTCGCATTGTGCGGCAGGCGCTTTCCGCATCAACGGCGGCGACGACACCGCTCATCCACTACTTCGCACGGGCGAGAACATCGTCGTCGACAACGTGATCGAATATTACGGCGAAGTCTATCCTTCGGCGGTGGGCGTTTTGCTCATGCACACATTCGGCAACCAAGTGGCCCATAATCATATCCATCATGGCTGGTACACCGGAATCTCGGTCGGCTGGGAGTGGGGTTACCAGAGAAGCATCAGCCGCGACAATCGAATCGAATTCAATCACATTCACCACATCGGCCAGGGACTGCTTTCCGACATGGGGGCGGTCTATACGCTGGGCGTTTCACCCGGCACGGTCGTTCGAAACAACCTGATTCACGACGTCGATGCCAACCAGTACGGCGGCTGGGGAATCTACAACGACGAAGGCTCCAGCCACATCCTCATCGAGAACAACATCGTGTACGACACGAAATTCGCCGCATACAACATCCACTACGCAAAAGAGGTCACCGTCCGCAATAACATCTTCGCCCTGGGCAAGCGAGAACAACTCAGCCGCAGTCGAGTCGAACCGCACATCAGCGTGTTCTTCGAAAACAACATCGTCTACTGGCGTGAGGGCACACTCTTGGCGAAAAACTGGTCCGACAAGCCCTACACGTTCCACTTTCACCCGAAAAATGCCGACGGCGAGCGGACGGTCGAAACGACCTCCGTGTTCGACTACAACCTGTATTTCAACCCCACTCAATCGCTCGAAGACGTCGATTTCGCCGGCGGCAGTTTTGTCGAGTGGCAAGCCCGCGGCAAAGATGAGCATTCGCTGTACGCCGATCCGAAGTTCCGCGATCCTTCAAGCGGCGACTTCACGCTTGCCGACGATTCACCGGCGTTCACATTGGGTTTTCGCCCCATCGACACCGATGACATCGGCCCCCGAACCGAAGCGGGCCCTCGAACGCCGTCTCGCTAAGCAGCGAAGATCGTCTCCGACGTGTTCCTTGGCCAAGCTTCGCGAGTGTCGCCATCAAGGCGTGGTGGTTTCCGCATTGAGTCGTCGCACATGGAGCAACCCGGCGCGCGACGGGGGAGTCTGAAGGGCAATCGTACCCGCGGCTGCCGTGTACCGTACTTCGGTCGTCATCGTGATCAGGTCGACTTGGACGATCCGCCAGCGACCTGAGGGCAGGCGAACGGTCACCTCGACCGCCGCATCGCTTCCCAATACGTATTCTCGCCCGCGACATCCCAACACGCGGAACGAATCAGGCACGCCGACGAAGGGCGTCTCCGACAAGGGTAGGGGATGCATCCTCCCGAAGTCGATGTATTCGTCGATGTACCGGCGTAAAAATCGCAAATTATCCGCCGCCTTATGCTTCGATGCGTCGAAACCACCCCAGAAATACTGCCCTAGTTTTCGGCCGTATTTCTCGCCGGTGGTCGGGTAGCCGCCTCCTAGAAACGTTCCGAAGCAACCTTCGACCACGTCCGCCTCCGTGAAACGGTCGCCATCGCCTTCATAAGCATTCTCGTCGTTTACCAACGGTTTTTCGGGCGGGCGCAAGCGGCTTTCGGCCGCCGCATCGGCCGCTCGGGCAATCGTTTTGAGTTTCCATTGAATGATGCGGTGATCATTCCAGTCGCCTTCAATCTCCTTTTTCCAAGGTCCCGGTGCACCGTGAATCGAAACCGGATTGCCGTACGGCAAATAGCGACGCAAGATCGCGCCGAAGCGGCGAACATCTTCGGCTTTGTAGTGCGGAGTCTTGATGTCCCATTCGTTGCATAAGCAAAACCAGACGTTCGGATAGCTGCCGTAGCGTGCCGCCACGTATCGTAACCAAGGCTCGGGATCACCTTCCAACGTCGAGCGAGCTTCGACGGTGTCGGGGCCGCACAAGATCAAGTCGCAAATCAAGTCGCTATCGAACCCCGCCCTAACAGCGGCATCGGCTCGATCGTGAAACCAACGCGGATTCGGCCGAAACGAATAGCGTCCATCGTCGCTTGGTCGACCGTCCGGATCGAAAAAGGGTTTTATATCGGGACGAACGTACCGCCCACCGACCAACGAAAAACGCAGTTTCTTGAAGTATTCGGCATTCCGACGGATGTCATCGGTGATCGTCACCTTCAAAGCACCGCTTGAAGTCCGCCTGCTTAGAAAGGTGTAGTGAGTATTGCCGACAATATACATAAGCGATCCGTTGCTGCGACGATACCACCCGCCCTCTGCAACCCAGAATCCCGGATGGTCGCTTGGTCGACACCGAATTTCGGTGCCGACCAAACTTCCTCGCAGCTCGGGGCAGTTCGAGGCCGTTTCGACAACTCGCCAAAGGCCGGGTTCGTCGGGACAGAAACGCACCTTGAACACGTTGCCGGTTTCCCCGCCGCGACCGTCGCCGTCCCAAAACCCCCAAACCCGAATTTCGCGACCTGAGATTGCGTGGCGAAATACCGCCGACAGTTCGACATCCCGTGCCGGGGCATCCATCGGCCCACACATCGGTCCCGTGCACGCCAGCTCGATCACGTGAAATTGAGGCGTTTCCTGCACGACCGACGTTTCACCAAAAGCCGTTTGGGCAACAGCGGCCGGCCACAAGGCGCAGGTGATTCCAACTGCGATTTCGCAAATCGTCGAACGACCGGCCATGTCTCCTCCTTTCCTGAAAGAAGGTTCTCAGTCTTCGTCGAGCGGCGGAAGAGGCGCGTCGGCGGCGTCGAGAACCAACACCCAATCGTTGCCTTCGCCCTTCGACGGCGAATTGATCGTGTATTCCAGCGTCCGCGAGAAACGTCCGACTTCGCGGGACAATCCGGTGCGAGGATCAAACCACCAAGCGATCACATGATGTCCGCGCAATCGCTTACTCCGAATCGTTACCGAGCCACCGGTCGGTAAGTAGACGACGGCATACGATCCGTCCTCCGCGGTTGCTGCGCGTCGGTGATCCGCCCCTTCCAACGGATCGACGACCAGTGATTCGTCGGGCACCAATCGCCAAAACGGTCTGCGTTGAAACAGCGTCTTCATGTATCCCATCTGTTTGCTGCCGGGATGGTGTAAGGCTTCTTTCCAGGGCGTTCGAGCCCACGAGATCGGATCACGGCCGGGGAGCCACATTTGCCAAATATTGTGATTTCCGTACGTGTGACCACACGCCCCGCTGAGCATTGACCAATACGCCGCCTGCCGCACATCCCAAGCACCAAACCATTCGCCGTCGGGCTTCCAGGCCACGGGATGATCTTCGTACCGCGGTTCTCCGTCCAACACCGGCTTGACGGGCACCCTGCGATATGCATCGAGCGTCTCGCGGTAGTTGGGATTGAAGCGTTTTCCGTGCCCGGACTGGAACATATTGAAATCCAGCCACGCGTCTTCGTGAAACCAGTCGGCCGAGTTACCCCCACCTTGCGGATGATAAGTCATCAAATGGGCCGCTCCGTCGCCGCGTTCCAGCCCACGTGCCAATGCCCGCACGACGGCCATGTGCGTCTCGTTTTCCGGATTTCGGTCGCCGCCGAGAATCCAAACGATGGGCTTGTCGCGATAGCGGCGTCCCAAGAACTCACCGTATTTCTCGGCGTTTTCGGGCGTGAAAACGACGGGGCCGATCCCCCACTT
Organism: uncultured Planctomycetaceae bacterium; assembly: GCA_964454655.1. Taxonomy (GTDB): domain Bacteria; phylum Planctomycetota; class Planctomycetia; order Pirellulales; family Thermoguttaceae; genus CAYVVR01. The sequence goes on from CAYVVR010000044.1 coordinate 12,238, forward strand.
CTTATTCCACTTGTCGCCCCACGTGGGCAACATACCGACAAACAAGCCCAGCTCGACCGCCTTGTCGACGACGAAATCGACGTGATCCCAGTAATCGTCATTCTTGCCGGGCCCGATTCGCGGTCGTGCCGGATCATCGTCGATCAATGGAACGTGACCATACGCGTTCGGTGTGTGCAGACCGTCCAGTTCGGCCAATACGACCGCTTGAATAACGGTGAACCCTTTTGCCGCCCGATCGCGCAGATACAATTCGGCCTCGTCCCGGGTGGTACGGTGAAAGAGTTCCCAAGCCGTGTCGCCCAAATAAAAAAACGGCTCACCCTCGGCTGTTTGCAAGAACCGCCCGCTCGGAGCGACGCGCAACCGCGGTCCGATCTCGCCGGCGAAACAACATCCCGGCGAGACCATTTCCAGACCAACCAGCGCCGACAACATCACCACCCATTCAAGCAACCGGCTTCGCACAGCGTTGTTTCCTCGCTTCTTCAATCGCCGTTTACCTCACACGAGCTCGCTCCATTGCGCAGAAGTGAACGTAATTCGCGCGAAACCGCAACACAAGCAAATGCGCAGAATTCTTGCGTTGTGCGAAATCGACGAAGCCGGGCCGAAAGAGTAGGTGACGATCCAGGAGGACTTCACCCCCGGCGAATATCCGTCTTCACGGATTGTCGAGCCCGCTAGGCGACGGAATCGCTTCTGTCCCTTGCAGTTTGACGTTTTGCTCTTCCAGCCAGTTGCTCCATCCGCGGGCGGAAACCAGTCCCAAGCGTTCGCGATTGGTCGTAACGGCGTAGGCCAAGAGTTGGCGCATGAACGGATTGCGTAGATACGAGCGGATCGGCCACAATTCGTTGAGCGTCTCGGCCGATTCCTGGTAACGACCTTGCAGCGTCAAGATACCGCAGCGGCCGGCAAGCCCGAATGCCCGCATTTCCGACTCGGCGTCGGATTCGGCCGCCAGCTCATCGCACAGCTTGAGGGCTTCTTCCAAACGGTCTTGGCTCAAATAGATCAACACGAGCTGCGATTTCGCCAAAGCAACGTCGTCCGTCTGATCCGGAAAGTATTCGATGACGGCTTTCCATGCTTCTTCGGTCCCCACGAAACGCGCGTGCAAGATCTGACG